>NZ_JAJSPA010000040.1:0-31384 GCF_021282295.1 Halomonas sp. G15
CGCAACTGGACGCCGATCGGTACCGTGTCACTCAACCCGGAGCGGGAGCTCCATGTCACCGTCGCCGAACCAGAAAAGCAGGTGGCGTGAATGATCTCAGAGGCGACAGATTCCTTGACAACTACCGCCTCGCTGGCGGGGATGCCTGGTACGCCCTGTCGAATCGACATCGAGAAGTCAGCCTCCAACGCATCGGAAGCAAGGGCACGTTCATTAATATGCCCCAGCGCCTGCAACTCACCATAACGATAACCCGGCGTCAATCCATGCAGGTCGTAGACGTATTCCGCAAAGTGTCCGGACAGCAGCAGGCGATAATCTATCGGCAATGCTGGCGCAATGAGCCGGGCCAACTCGAACACAATGGTCGTGCAATTACTGGTCAACGTGTTGTAAAAGCGTGGTGCGCGCCGCAGTTCATTGGCTGCACCCAGATACTTCAGAAACAATGAGCGGACATTTTCTTGACTCATCTGCAACCGATAAAGGTAAACATCCTCACCGCGCTCATTGCTGCGCGTACGCACGATGTCACGCTCATCTGCTGCCACCAGAGTCTGCTCGAACTGACGGAAGAACCCACCGACCGCCGTATAGGACTCGTGGCGTTCCTTGCGAATTTCCAGTGAGAACACTATTCGCTCGCCATCGTCGAAGCCGAACGACACCAATGTGTGAGCGATGTGTGGCCCCATCCAGTAAGAAAGTACCAGGTCGGCGCTACGCAAGCGGGCCAGATCGTACGTGCGGTTCTCCCAGCGACGCGTGTAGTCGGTTTCACTGCGCCATTCGAAGTTGCGTACATTTTTCAGTAGAACATGGTTGCCGTCGATCTTGGCCTCCAGCAACTGGCTGACTTCGTCAGCCCATAGACGGTGGTGCGAGGGCTTAAGGGTACTCCACCAAGCAGCCAGGATCGCGACGGCACTTGCGAACGCCACTGCCGTGAGAGTGCGTGACTTTCGGCTGGGCCGGCCCGTCAGCGCCACCACCACCGACAACCCCGCGGCCGTCCATAGCACAAGGGTGACCATGCGGGCAGCCGGCTGCACCACCTGGTGCCATAGAGCCAGGCTGCCCCAGGCAGTCAGCATTAGCACCGAAAAGCCGGTCACCAGGCGTAAAGGGAGGTGGCTGGCCTTTTGCCTTTCTCTGCTCATCGAGGTTGCAAGAGCTCAAGCAGCAGTTGCCGATGCGCATCCCGTGTCTGTGTGAGCGATATGGAAGGGTCGCCCCTGGATATCATTAAAGAGTTCAGCCACAGAATTGCGGGAGCGAGAGCCAACGGGAAAAAGTGCTCGGTCAAGACGCTCGGGCGAATGACCCCCCGGTCGATGTAGCGTTGGATGATGAGCTGTGCCCGCTCCTGTAATCCGCATGCAATCTCCTTACGCCAACGCTTTACCAGGTCCGGCGCTCGGGCGCTTTCGGCCAGAAGCAGCCGGAACAATGATATCGTGGCCGGGGAGCTAAAGGTCGCGTACAGGCGATCTAGGTAGACATCAATCAGCTCTGGCAACGTCAGATCTTCATCCGGTAGCCAGCCCTGAAAATCGCACAACTGATGCGCCATACGTTCGATCAAGGCGTGAAAAATCTCTTCCTTGCTTTTGAAGTGTGCGTAGATACCTGCCTTGGATATGCCCGCACATTCCGCCAGGCGCTCCATGGTTACGGCGTTGTAAGTCCGATCCGCAAACTCGATCAGGGCCGCGTCCAGTATTTCCTCTTTTCTGTCCTCAGAAGACAGGTAACGACGCTTTTCTGACGCATCGTCTTGCTTGGTGCTCATTCAAAGGTCCTGTTCAAAGATCCGAGGGGAATTCTCCCATGGGCTGATCCCCAGTGCCATCATCAAGCATGGTCAACCCAGTCCAAACAACTCCAACTGACCGGCGTGCGGTGCCTGATGGACTGCCAGTTGCTATTCCGGGATTGTAGTCGTAGAATCACAAAAAACCAACCAGTCGGTTGTTTTTTGTTCGTGGTAAGAGATGCCGCAGGCGTGCTGGCGGGCCCGATCCGCCGGAAGATCACATCATCACCAGCCGAAAGACGAATGAGTGCGGATACATCACCAAGGGGATGACGTGGGTTTGATATCGCTTGCGAGTGAAGAACGGGCGGGGCGCATACATCAGCCACGCCCCCCATTGCGGGGCGGCTATCACCTCTCCGGCTCTCCAACCAGACTCCATCAGCTCGAACCCCGGCAGGGACGTGACAATGCCTTCAGTTTTTCCATTATTTCCTGAGTTGAGATTGCTACGTACCGCCTCGCTGGTGCTGAGCTCCGTCGTCTTGACCGGCTGCATGTCGCTTGCTCCGGCACCAGACACCCCGCCGCTGCCCGTACCCGAAGTCTGGCCTGCGCATCTTGAATCAGGTACCGACGGTGCTCACGCGGGAGAACTTCCCTGGCAGGCGTACTTCACCGATCCCTTGCTGCGGCGCCTCATCGAAACCGCGCTTGAGAATAACCGCGATTTGCGCCTGGCCGCGCTGCGTGTCGAGGAAGCCAGCGCTGCATTCCGCATTCAGCGCTCGGATCGCTTTCCTGCGGTGGGCGTAGGCACCCAGGGTGGACGCGCGCGCATCCCCGGCGACCTGAATATGTTGGGCCGGACACAGGTGGGCGGCGAGTACCGGGCCGAGGTGGGGCTGACCACCTGGGAGCTGGATCTATGGGGGAGGGTCCGCAACCTGGAAGACGCCGCCCTGCAAACCTGGCTGGCTTCCGACGCAGCTCGCCAAGCCGTCCATCTGGCACTGATCGCCCAGGTGGCCGACGGATATCTTGGCCTGCGCGAGATCGACGAGCGCGTGGCGATCGCCCGACAAACCTTAGCAACTCGCGAGGAGTCCTATCGTATTTTCCGGCGCCGCGTCGAAGTCGGCTCGACCTCAAGGCTGGACCTCACCCAAGTCCAGACGTTGTTGTATCAAGCTCAGGCGTTATTAGCGCAGCTTGAGCAGGCTCGCGCCAAGCAACTGCATGCGCTGACGATGCTGGTAGGCGCCGATCCTGACCCGCTTCCCGCCGGGGCACCCTTCGATGAAACAGCGGTGCTGGCCGAACTCCGGGCTGGCTTGCCCTCAGAACTGCTTTTCAGTCGTCCCGACATCATTGCAGCAGAACACCAACTGCGTGCTCGCGATGCCCACATCGGCGCGGCCCGTGCTGCGTTTTTTCCACGCATTGCGCTGACCGGCAGCTTCGGCACCGCCAGTTCCGACCTTGACAGTCTGTTCGATTCCGACAGCCGCGCCTGGACCTTTATGCCCACCTTGTCACTACCTATCTTCGATGGGGGGCGGCGGCGCGCCAATCTGGAGTTGAGCGAAATACGCCGTGATATCGCCGTGGCCAAATACGAGAAAACCATTCAAACGGCCTTTCGCGAGGTGGCCGATGCATTGAGCGCAAAGCACTGGCTGGCTGAGCAGTTGACGATCCAGCAGGCCAATCTGGAAGCGCAAATCGAACGTGCACGGCTTGCCCAGTTACGCTACGACAACGGCTCGGCCACCTTCCTGGAGGTACTGGACGCTCAACGAGATCTGTTGGGAGCTCAACAACAGCTGGTACAGGCGCGCCGTGAGCTGCTGTCCAGTCAGGTGGCGCTGTATGCCGCGCTCGGCGGCGGCACCCTTGCCGCAGCCGGTGAGGCACAGGGATCGGCCCCGACTCCCGCTTCCATCCCATCAACCCGTTAAGGCACTCCGACCCCATGACTGTCTCCCCCTCTCTCAAGAAAATACTCCTTGTCACCGCAGCAGCGGCTGTTGTCGCGCTGGCCTGGTGGGGCTGGACGGAGCTTGCCGACAGTGGCCCCGGTGAAGGCTTCGTCAATGGCAATGGCCGCATCGAAGCCACCGAAATCGATATTGCCACCAAACTGCCCGGCCGCATCGAAGACATCCTGGTGCGTGAGGGCGACTTCGTCTCGGCAGGCCAGCCACTGGCCAGGATGCAATTGGAAACGCTGGAAGCACAGCTCGACGAGGCGCTCGCTATGCGGCAGCAGGCTGAGCAATCGGTGACCGCCGCACAGGCACAGGTGGCGCTGCGCGAAGCTGACGTGATTGCCGCTCAGGCGCTCGTTGGTCAGCGTGAGTCGGAACTCGATGCCGCGCAGCGGCGGCTGGAACGTTCACAGACATTGTCCCGGGAAGGTGCCGCCTCGATACAGGAGCTGGACGACGACCAGGCCCGCGTAAGAGGCGCACAGGCAACGCTTGCGGCCAACAAGGCGCAGGTGGCTGCTGCGCGCGCCGCGGTTGAGGTCGCCAAGGCGCAGCTTGTCGGCGCGCAGTCCAGCGTGTCTGCCACCACGGCCAGCATCAGCCGAATCGAGGCGGACATTCGCGATAGCGAACTGCGTGCACCGCGCGATGGGCGAGTGCAGGTCCGCGTGGCGCAACCCGGCGAGGTGCTTGGATCCGGCGGACGCGTCCTGAACCTGATTGACCTGTCGGATGTGTACATCACGTTCTTCCTGCCCGAGACCGTGGCCGGCCGCGTCGCACTGGGCACCGAGGTACGCATCATTCTGGACGCCGCGCCGGAGTTTGTGATTCCAGCCACCGTTTCCTTCGTCGCCAGTGAGGCGCAATTCACCCCCAAGACGGTGGAAACCGCGAGCGAGCGTCAGAAATTAATGTTTCGCGTGCGCGCGCAGATTTCGCAGGACCTGCTTCGTGAACACCTGAATCAGGTCAAGACCGGGCTGCCCGGTGTGGCGTGGGTCAAGCTCGACGCCAATGCGGAGTGGCCCCAGAACCTGTCCCTTCGCGTGCCGGAGTAGGGTATGAGCCACAGTGCGCAGCCCACAATCGTTGCAAGCGTCCGTCAGCTGCGCTTGCGTTACGGCGACGTCATAGCCCTAGATGGCATTGACCTAGACATTCCCGCAGGGCGGATGGTCGGCCTGATCGGCCCCGACGGCGTGGGCAAATCCAGTCTACTCTCGTTGCTGGCTGGCGTGCGCATCATCCAGGAGGGCATAGTCGAGGTACTGGATGGCGACATGGCCAGCAAGGCCCATCGCAATACGGTGTGCCCGCGCATCGCCTACATGCCACAAGGGCTGGGCAAGAACCTGTATCCGACGCTTTCGGTCGAGGAAAATCTGCAGTTCTTCGCGCGCCTGTTCGGTCATGGCACCGCGGAGCGCCGCCAGCGTATCGACGAGCTTACCCGGGCCACTGGCCTGTTCAAATTCCTAGAGCGCCCGGCAGGCAAGCTCTCCGGGGGCATGAGGCAGAAGCTCGGTCTGTGCTGCGCGCTGATTCACGACCCAGACTTCCTGATTCTCGATGAACCGACGACCGGCGTGGACCCGCTGGCGCGGGCGCAGTTCTGGGATCTGATTGAGCGTATCCGCGCCGATCGCCCCGACATGAGTGTGATCGTGGCTACCGCCTATATGGATGAGGCGCAGCGCTTCGACTGGCTGGCCGCCATCGACGATGGCAAGGTTCTCGCCACCGGTACACCGCGGGAATTGTTGGAACGTACCGACAGCCCGAACTTGGAAGAGGCGTTCATCCGCCTGCTCCCAGAAGAAAAAAAACGTGGGCATGAATCGGTGGTCATTCCCCCCTTGCCAGAGGGCGGCGCCGACGACATCGCCATCGAGGCCGAGGGGCTGACGATGCGCTTTGGCGACTTCGTCGCCGTCGACAGCGTCTCCTTTCGCATCCGGCGAGGTGAAATCTTCGGCTTTCTCGGCTCCAACGGCTGCGGCAAGTCCACCACGATGAAAATGCTTACCGGCCTGCTACCGGCGAGTGAGGGCCGAGCCTGGCTGTTCGGTCATGAGGTCGACCCGCATGACCTGGACACCCGCCGCCGAGTTGGCTACATGTCCCAAGCGTTCTCGCTCTACAGCGAAATCACAGTCCGCCAGAACTTAGAGCTGCACGCCAAGCTATTCAGTGTGCCCACCGATGAGATTCCCGGTCGCGTCAAGGAGATGGTGGAGCGATTCGGGCTGGTGGAGGTCATTGACACTCTACCGGCCAGTTTGCCTCTGGGCATACGCCAGCGCCTGTCGCTGGCGGTCGCCATGGTGCACAAACCCGAACTGTTGATTCTGGACGAACCGACCTCCGGGGTCGATCCGGTAGCGCGCGACGCGTTCTGGCGCTTGCTTATCGAGCTGTCGCGGCGCGACCGGGTGACGGTATTCATTTCTACTCACTTCATGAACGAGGCCGAACGCTGCGACCGCATGTCAATGATGCATGCCGGCAAGGTGCTCGACAGCGACGTGCCCACCAGACTGGTCGAGAAGCGCGGCGTCAAAACCCTCGAAGAGGCCTTCATCGGCTACCTCCTCGAAGCCGAGGGCGGCAAGGCCGCCCCGGCCAGCCAGCCCGAGGCCGCCAATCAGGAGGACCACTATTCGGCGGTGCCCGCTGAACACGGCGGGCATTACTCTGGCGGTTTCAGTCTGCAGCGCATGTTCAGCTATCTGTGGCGCGAGACTCTGGAACTGCAACGGGACCCAGTACGCGCCGTTCTGGCGCTGGGCGGTTCGCTGCTGCTGATGTTCGTGATCGGCTTCGGCATCACCATGGATGTCGAGGACCTGCGCTATGCGGTACTCGATCGCGACCAGACCACGCTCAGCCAAAGCTACACCTTGAACCTGGCCGGTTCCCGCTACTTCACAGAGCACCCGCCTATCGTCGATTACGAGGATCTCGACCGGCGCATGCGTAGTGGCGAACTGTCATTGGCCATTGAAATCCCCCCTGGCTTCAGCCGCGACGTGTTGCGAGGCGAGAACGTGCAGATCGGCGCCTGGCTCGATGGCGCCATGCCGCAACGCGCGGAAACCGTCCAGGGCTACGTTCAGGGCATGCACCAGCACTGGCTGCTGATACAGGCTAGCGAGCGCGGCGGCGCCAGCGCAGCAGGCAATGCGAGCGTCGAGACGCGCTTTCGCTACAACCCCGATGTCAAGAGCCTGCCGGCCATGGTGCCAGCCGTGATTCCCCTATTGCTGCTCATGCTGCCCGCGATGCTGACCGCGCTGGCGGTGGTGCGAGAGAAAGAGACGGGCTCAATTACCAACCTGTACGTGACGCCCGTGACACGCATCGAGTTCCTGCTTGGCAAGCAATTGCCCTATGTCGGCCTCGCCATGGTGAACTTCCTGCTGATGAGCCTGCTCGCGGTCACTATTTTCGGTGTGCCGGTGACGGGCAGTTTCTTTGCCCTGACGCTGGCCGCATTGTTTTTCTCCTTCGCTGCGACAGGTATGGGACTGCTGGCCTCGGCCGTCACGCGCAGCCAGATCGCGGCCATGTTCTTCGCCATGGTTGGCACCCTGATTCCGGCCACCCAATTCGCCGGCCTGATCGATCCGGTGTCCTCGCTCGAAGGTTCCAGCAAGTTCATCGGCGAGATTTACCCTGCCACGCACATGATCACCATCAGTCGTGGCGTGTTCAGCAAAGCGCTCGGCCTGGCCGACCTGACAGGGCCACTGTGGTCCATGCTCCTGTCGGTCCCGGTGATTCTCGGTGCTGCCGTTTTGCTACTCAAGAAGCAGGAACGCTGAGATGCGCAGAAGAAACCTGGCCAATATCTACGACCTGGGTGTCAAGGAACTGTGGAGTCTTTGGCGCGACCCCATGATGCTCGTGCTCATCGTCTATGTGTTTACAGCATCGGTCTACACCTCGGCCACGTCCATGCCGGAGACGCTGCACAATGCGCCCATCGCCATCGTCGACGAGGATAATTCGGCGCTGTCTCTGCGGGTTGCCTCGGCCTTCTACCCACCGCAGTTCACCCAACCTGCGATGATCGATTATGGGGACGTGGATCCGAGTATGGATGCCGGGCAGTTCACCTTCGCCCTGGTCATTCCGCCCAACTTCCAGCGCGATGTGCTGGCAGGTCGCTCACCCGCCGTGCAGCTCAATGTCGATGCCACGCGCATGAGCCAGGCCTTTACCGGCAGTGGCTACATCCAGCAGATCTTCACCGGTGAAGTCAACGAGTTCGTCCAGCGTTATCGCGGTAGCGACGCGCCACCGGTGGATCTGGCCTTGCGCGCGCGCTTCAACCCCGCCCTTGACAAGGCCTGGTTTGGCTCGGTGGTGCAGATCATCAACCACATCACACTGCTGTCCATCATCCTGACCGGCGCGGCGCTAATCCGAGAGCGCGAGCACGGCACCATCGAACATCTGTTGGTGATGCCCGTGACCCCCGCGCAGATCATGCTCTCCAAGGTCTGGTCAATGGCCCTGGTCGTGCTGGTCGCCTCCTTCCTCTCGCTCAACTTGATGGTCCGAGGCGTCCTGGGCGTGCCCATCGAGGGCTCTATTGGGCTGTTTTTCGCCGGTGCGGCGCTCAGCCTGTTCGCCACTACCTCGATGGGCATTTTCATCGCCACGCTGGCGCGCAACATGCCGCAGTTCGGCATGTTGATGATGCTCACCATTATGCCGCTGCAGATGCTGTCGGGCGGCACCACGCCACGCGAAAGCATGCCCGAGATCGTGCAGAACATCATGCTGATCGCACCCACCACCCATTTCGTGGAACTGAGCCAGGCCATCCTCTACCGGGGCGCCGGCCTGGAGACGGTGTGGCAACCCTTCCTGGCGCTGGCCCTGATCGGCACGGTGCTGTTTTTCCTGTCCTTGGCACGCTTTCGCAAAACGATCGGCCAGATGGCCTGATCGTTTGACCGCCCGAGTGGGCATTTCAACCCCGGCAAGGAGTTTGACCATGAGCAATGAAGCCATCCCCCTCAACCTCTTCAAAGCGAACCTGGAACTGCAACTACGCCTCCAGCGCCTGATGCAGGAAAACGGCCAGCAATGGCTGGAGAACACCGCGCGCGCTGGCAACGAGAACATTGCCGAGTCCGGCGCCGAAATCGAAAGCCTACTCAAGGCCCAGAACTGGCAGGAGTTGGCCACGCTGCCCGCGCAGGCCTGCTGGCGTCAGTTTCAGCACCAGATGGGCGGCGCGCAGGTAATGCCCCAAGTCGCCATCAAGAACCAGACAACCTTCACCCAAGGCCTGCAGCAAGCCATTCAGGACTGGCAGAAATCGGTCACGCAGGCCGTAGACCAGGCAGATTCAGTATTGCCGTTCCAGGATCTTTTCAAACAGTGGGGAGCGTTGTGGGCCAAGGCAGAGGACAAGGACGCCTCAGCGAAGACAGAAGGTCGCAAAGCCGGCTGAGCAACAAACTGCACAGGAAGTGGCGCGCAAGGGCGTGACGGTCAACACCGTCTCGCCGGGGTATCTAAACACGAGGATGGTAAAGAGCATGCCTGAGGACGTGGTTAAGCAAGTGGTTGCCGGTATTCCGGTAGGCCGCCTGGGCGGCCTGAGGAAATTGCCGCACTGGTGGCATTTATCGCCAGTGAATCTGCGGGGTTCATGACCGGCAGCAACGTCTCGATGAGATGGCGGCCAGCATATGTACTGAATTGCGGGAGAGCCGTCAGGACGCTGTGCCGGTGGCACCTTTCGATTCATTTTTCAGTTTCAACATACAGGGAGTGCCCATCGCCATGAATCGAGACACCACGACATCACCAACGACCGATTGGGCGCAGTTGATGTGGAACCCGTTACGGCTATCGGCGATGGCAACCGAATATGCAGTGGATGCCTGGCAGCGATCCATTCTGTATGCCGACATTCGCCGCCAACGCGGTAACCAGTACCAAGAGCATTTGCAGGAGCAGACGCCGAACGTACTCGACTTCGCCTCTGAGGTCATCATGTCCGGGCTGGATCTTCCGCAGCCAGTCAACTATGGCCTCGCACGCATTCTGCCTCCAGACGAAACGCCGAGCGATCCCCGCAAGCGACCATTCGTGGTGGTCGATCCACGCGCAGGGCATGGTCCAGGCATCGGCGGCTTCAAACCCGACAGCGAGGTCGGCGCGGCCCTCAAGGCTGGTCACCCCTGCTACTTCGTTGGCTTTCTGCCCGATCCCGTTCCCGGCCAGACTGTCGAGGACGTCATGCGCGCCGAAGCAACCTTCGTGCGCAAGGTCGGCGAGCTGCACCCCGACAGCCGCGGCAAGCCCGCAGTCATCGGCAATTGCCAGGCGGGCTGGCAGATTCTGATGGCCGCTGCCGTCTGGCCCGAACTGTTCGGGCCGATCATCGTGGCCGGTACGCCGCTGTCGTATTGGGCGGGCGACATGCCGATGCGCTACGCGGGCGGGCTGACTGGCGGCAGCTGGGTGACGGCATTGACCAGCGATCTGGGTGCCGGTCGGTTCGACGGCGCCTGGCTGGTACAGAACTTCGAAAATCTGGACCCGGCCAATACACTGTGGAGCAAACAGTACAACCTGTACGCCAAGGTCGACACGGAGGGCCCGCGCCACCTGCAGTTCGAGAAGTATTGGGGCGGCCACGTCTTCCTGAATGATGTGGAAATGCAGTACATCGTCGATAACCTGTTCATCGGCAACAAGCTGAGTACGGCCCAGCTGGTGACGTCCGATGGCGTGCGCATCGACCTGCGCAATATTCTCTCGCCGATCGTGGTGTTCTGCTCCTATGGGGACAACATCACACCACCGCCCCAGGCCCTGGGCTGGATCACCGATCTGTACCGCAACGATCTCGACGTGATAGGGCATGACCAGACCATCGTCTTCGCCACCCATGACAGCATCGGGCATCTGGGTATCTTCGTCTCCGGCAGCGTCGGGCGCAAAGAGCACCAGGAGTTCACCGCCAACATCGACATCATCGACGTGCTTCCGGCCGGCATCCACCACATGCAGATTGATGAACATCACGACGAAGCGCAGGAAGGCGAGCCAGCCAGTGACGCCTACCTGACCCGGATTCGCCGCAGCAACATCGATGAAATCCGTGAGATCGTTCACCCCGACCCCGAGAGCGATCGCCGTTTTGTCGCGGCGGCGCGGATCTCCGAGATCAACCTCGCCTGCTACCGCAGCTTCGTGCAGCCGTGGGTACGTGCCTGGGTCACAACCGAGGGCGCACGGTCGCTGGAGCCCCTTCATCCCCTGCGCATTGGTTACGAACTATGGTCCGACCGCCATCCGCTGGCAGCCGCCGTGCAGGAGACTGCGCAACATGTGCGTGAGCACCGCCAGCCCGTCACCGAGGCCAATCCTTTCCTGCAACTGCAGGCAGAGTTTTCCACCGCTCTCGAACAGATGCTGGATCAATTCCGCGATTGCCGTGACCGAAGTTACTCGCAAGCTTTTGACACGCTGTACAGCCTGCCGCTGGTGCAGGCCATGACAGGTCAGAGCCTGCAAGATGAAACGCCGCCGCGGCCCCATCCCAGCGAGACGCCCGAGCACCGCCAGTATCTTGCGCAAGAGTTGACACAACTCGAAGCGGATATTCACAGCGGCGGGCTCGCAGAGGCAGCCATACGGGCACTGTTCTTTGTGCTGGCCGCGCGTGGCGAGGCCGACGGGCGGCACTTCCGGCACGCAGAGGAGCTGGTGCGGCCCCGTTTGGCAAATGATTTTGACATGCAGGTCTTCCGCCGCCTCGCGCGTCGTCAAGCTTTGCTGATGCGGCTCGACGAAGACGCCGTCGTGTCCGCCATCCCCGGATTGCTAGGCAACATTGGGCCTGATGACATCCGACGGGTAGCGGGAATGATCGTGCAACTGATTGGCAGCGGCGATGTGCTGTCCGCACAGGAAGAAGCCAGGCTGGAACAGGTTTCTACCTTATTCGAGCAGGCGATCCTCCAGGCGCAGGCGGCTTCGGCGCCCGCCGCGCCGCAAACAAGACAAACACGACTAGGAAAAAGCAAATGACGACATCGCCGCTGCGCGTACCAAGGGGATCGTCTCTGAGGTCGCTGGGCAGGCTGACATCCTTGTCGTGCCTGACCTGGAGAGCGGCAACATGCTTGCCAAGCAGTTGATCTTTCTGGGCGGCACAGCCAGCGCCGGGGTCGTCCTGGGCGCCATGGTGCCGATCATTCTGACCAGCCGCGCCGACTCGCGCGATACACGCATCTCCTCATGCGCGATCGCACAGATGCTGGCCCACCACTATCGGTTGTCGCCCCCCTTGAGCTGACTCGTCAGCAACTTAACCACCCATTTGGAGGAAACACGATGCAGTACTCATTCTCTGGCCGCGTAGCCCTGGTCACTGGTGCAGGATCCGGCATTGGCGAGGCCATCGCCCGGCTTCTTGCGAGCAACAGCCTGAATGTCGTCGTCTCGGATGTCAGCGCCGACAACGCGCAGCGCGTCGCCAGCCTCATCAACGCCGAGGGCGGCCATGCCGTGGCCAATGTGGCCAACGTGGCACGTATCGATGAGGTCCAGACTGCCGTGGCCTGCGCGGTCGATACGTTCGGCGACCTTAATTTTGCTGTCAACAACGCCGGTATTGGTGGCGACCAGAGCCCGGTGGGGGAACTAGATCCTGCCGCCTGGAGCCGCGTGATCGATGTCAACCTGAATGGCGTGTTCTATGGCCTGCGCCATCAGATTCCCGCCATCCTGCGTTCCGGAGGCGGCGCCATCGTCAACGTCTCCTCCATCCTGGGGGTGGTGGGCGACGCAGCAAACCCAGCGTACGTCGCAGCCAAGCATGCTGTGACAGGGCTGACCCGGTCGGCAGCGCTGGCCTATGCGCACAAAGGGATCCGGATCAATTCGATCCATCCCGGTTACGTGCGTACGCCCATCCTGGATTTCCTGGATGAATCGGCCCTCCAAGAGATCGTTGGCCTGCATCCGATCGGTCGCCTGGGTACATCGGACGAAATTGCCCATGCCGTGGCGTTTTTGCTATCGGAAGGAAGCAGCTTTCTTGCGGGCACACAACTTATCGCCGATGGCGGCTACACGGCGCGCTAGGTCCGAAGACGATGAGACTGCAGCCCCTCCTCACACCGTGCTCCAGGCCGACTAGGTATTGCCGCGGGAATGCGCGATGACGATCGATACCTTCCATGGGTTCACGCTCGCCATCCTGCTGTTGTTCGTGGGCAAGGGCTTGGTTGCGCGTTGGGGGATCTTGCGTCGATACAACGTCCTGGAATCTCTGATGGGAAGCTTGACCCGCGCCTTCGGCTTGGCTCCGCGCACCGGGCTGATGGTGGGATCGCACTGAGATCTACCACCACCATCGTCAACATGACGGCGGTGACTCGGGAGAATGGCGTTGCACGCGACATCTATTTGACAGGCTTCAATCTGATAACTGGAGAAATTCATGTACTCAAGAATCCTGGTTCCGCTCGACGGAAGTCCTATCGCCAACTTGGCGCTCCAACACGCTGCAGTGCTGGCACGCCTGAATGGCTCAACCATCGTCTTGCTGCATATCATTGAAGAGAGGATACACAGCAATGGCTTCGAAAGGCCGAGAACTTACATCGAAGAAATAAGGCCAGGCTTCCTGGCAGCCGGGCAGAAGCTGCTCGACGAGGCGGCGATCTGGCTGAGACAGGAAGGCATGACGGTAGAAACCATCCTGCTGGAGAGCAAGGGCGAGCGCGTTTCAGTGCTCATCGCGCAGCAGGTTCTGGCTACCGGATGTGAGCTGGTGGTGTTGGGCACCCACGGTCGCCGTGGCGTTGACAGGCTGCTGATGGGAAGCGATGCCGAGCAGCTCGCTCGCATCGCACCGGTTCCCGTGATGCTGGTGCGCCAGCCTCAACCGGTCATTGCGACTGTGCCCCCTTGGCAAGGTAGCACACCAACGTGACGAAAGTTCAGTCCACCGCCCCTTCTGAATGGAGGCTGAAAGTCGCGGCCGCCTTTCTGCTGCTATTGCTAAGCATCTCCGCACAGGCACAGGCCTGCCACCAAGACAACCCGCTACGCTCAACCGGAACGCTCAATCTGCGGATTGACAACGACATGTTCGGCGGCATTGGACAAGATCAAGGGTACTCCAACGGGTTTCTCGTCAGTTGGGTCTCTCCCAACCTTGTGAACTATCGCGATGCCCCTTGCCTACCTCGTCTCGTCCGTGGGCTGAATCGTTTTCTCACGGTGCTGCAACCCGAGGGGTTCGACGAACAGAACATGACCATCGGCTTCGGGCAGATGATGTACACCCCGAACGACAAAACGCGCAGCGATCTGATCAAAGACGACCGCCCTTTCGCCGGCGCAATGATGTTCAGCTTCGGCTACAACGCGCGGCGCGGCGATAGGCTGCGCACCTCACAAATCCGCGTCGGTTTTGTGGGCCCTTCCTCCCAGGCAAGACAAACCCAGAATTGGTGGCATGACACCATCGGAGTGGACAAATTCAATGGCTGGAGACACCAACTGCGCGACGAGCCCGTGCTGCAGTTGCTGCACGAACGCCGAACCCTGGATTCATAGAATAACCGCAGCACTTTGGACCGCACGGTAGAGGCAGGAGGGCCAGCGCCGGTACCCTCCCTGCTTTACCGACCAAAGTGAAGCAGAGCATGGGATACCGACAGCTGACCCAGACCCAACGATACCAGATCTATGCCCGCTATGACCTGGGCATCAGCCAGCGCCAGATTGGCAGAGAGCTGGGGCTCCACAGCAGCACGATCAGCCGTGAGCTGCGCCGGAACGCCACCTCTGGTGGCTACGATCCCGAGCAGGCCCAGTCCCTCAGTGATCACCGCCGGCGCACCGCCTGGAAGTGGACGAAGCGCTTGCCCAGCATGATCGCCGCCGTCGCCGACCGGCTGCGCGAAGAGTGGAGCCCAGAGCAGATCAGCGGTTTCCTGGCGTCCTTGACCGGCGTCGGCGTCAGTCATCAGTGGATCTACGCCTTGATCTGGGATGACAAGGCCCAAGGTGGCGATCTCTGGCAGCACCTCCGCCAACCCAAGCGGCGCAGCAAGTACCGTGCCCAGGCCAAGAGCGCAGGACTCGGCAAGATTCCCAACCGCGTGGGCATTGAACATCGTCCGTCTGACGTCGATGACCGCCGATTCATCGGGCACTGGGAGGGTGACACCGTGATTCAAGGGCACAAACAATCGGGCTTGGTCACACTGGTAGAGCGGCGTAGCGGCTACCTACTGGCAGCACGGTTGCCCAGGGTCTCAGCGGAGCTGACGCAAGCGGCCATGATACGCCTGTTGAAGCCTCGCCGGGGTGCTGTGAAGACCGTCACCCTGGACAACGGCTCGGAGTTCGCTGGTCACGAAGCTGTAGGCAAGGCGGTGACCGCAGAGACCTACTTTTGCGCCCCCTACTGCTCCGGGCAGCGTGGGACCAACGAGAACACGAATGGCCTGATACGGCAGTACTTTCGTAAGCGTCCGGTGAACACGCCTTCCGCGTAAACCCTCGGCCAGCGACATTAGGTGCCCACGTAACAATAGATGGGCACCTATTCATGACTTCCCCAAACACCGAGCGTGAGATCCGTCGCCGCCGTCGCTACGCCCCGTCGTTCAAGGCCAAGATCGTCGCGGCCCCCCAGTGTCAGGATGAGTGTCGTACCCTCTGATACCCTGTTCTTATAAACCGATCAGGGGGCGAAAGGAGACACTCATGCCTCGTTACTCCGAGGAGCGCCGGCAAGCCGTGGTCACCAAGCTGCTGCCTCCCCACAACCTCTCTCCGCAGGTGATCGCGGAGCAGGAGGGGATCTCACTGGGCACCGTCTACAAGTGGCGCAAGGAAGCCCGTGCCGAAGGGCGCTGTCTGCCGGATGCTCTGGGCAAGGGAGCCGATGGCTGGTCGTCCAAGGATAAGTTCAGCGCCGTAATCGAAACCGCCTCAATGAACTCCCAGGAAACCGCGGAATACTGCCGCCGTCGGGGGATCTATCCCGAACAGCTGGAGCGCTGGCAGCATGACTGTGAGCAGGCCGCCAGTCTCTCGCACTCGGAACGCCAGCGTGAGGCCGACGAGGCCAAGCAGCAGCGCAAGCGCATCAAGGCGTTGGAGAAAGAGCTGGCTCGCAAGAACGAGGCCTTGGCGGAAACCGCAGCGTTACTGGCCCTGCGAAAAAAGGCGAGGGCGATCTGGGGGGACGAGGACGAATGATCAGCACCCCAGATCGCCAACGCGCTATCGCGCTGATCGAAGACGCCCGGGCCCAAGGGGCCCGCCTGGAAGCCGCCTGTCGCGAGTTGGGCATCACCGCCCGAACGTACCAACGCTGGACGCGCGACGGCGAGCTACGCGAGGACCAGCGCCCTTTGGTCGACCGGCCGGTGCCGGCTAACGCACTGACACCGGCCGAAGAGCAGGAGATACTCGACGTGTGCCACCGGCCCGAGTACGCGAGCTTGCCGCCAGAGCAGATCGTGGTGCGCCTGTTCGACGAGGAGCAGCGCTACCTGGCATCCCCCTCGTCGTTCTACCGCGTTCTGCACAAGCACCGACAAGTGGTGCATCGTGGCCGCGCCAAAGCGCCTCAGCGCCGCGCCAAGCCCACGACCTACCAGGCCACCGCGCCCAACCAGGTGTGGTCGTGGGACGCGACCTGGATGGGTGGTCCGATCAAGGGGCAGTACTACTACCTGGTGATGATGATCGACATCTTCAGCCGCAAGATCACCGGCTGGGAGGTGTTTCTGGCCGAGTCGGCCCACAACTCCCGCAGCGTGCTGGAGCGGGCGGTGCTGGCCGAGCGGATCATTGACCAGCCGCTGGTGTTGCATGCGGACAACGGCAGCCCCTTCAAGGGCGCCACGCTGCTGGAGAAGCTGCATGACCTCGGTATCACGCCATCCTTCAGCCGGCCGCGTGTCAGCAACGACAACCCCTACTCAGAGTCGCTGTTCCGGACCTGCAAGTACCGGCCCTGCTACCCTATCGACGGGTTTGCCACGGTCGACGATGCCCGTGAGTGGGTGGCCGGTTTCGTGCAGTGGTACAACCACGAACACCGCCACAGCGGGATTCGCCTGGTGACGCCGGCACAGCGCCATGCTGGCGAGGACACCGAGGTACTGACCAAGCGCCACGCCATTAATCAGGCAGCACGTGACGCCAACCCTGCCCGCTGGAGTGGTAAGACCCGGAATTGGACGCCGATCGGTACCGTGTCGCTCAACCCGGAGCGGGAACTCCAGGTCACCGTCGTAGAACCGGAAAAACAGGTGGCCTAAAAGACCTCAGAGGCGACAGATTCCTTGACAACTACCGCGGCCTGCCTGCAGGGCGACGCGTCGATTGCCCAGGTCGCCCTGCAGCACGGGCTCAATACCAACCTCGTCCAGACCTGGATCCGCAAGGCCAAGCGGCAGAGCCAGCTGCCGGCAGTGCCGGACTTCGTCCCCCTGCCGGTGCCGCCAGCAGAGGCCAGCCCGCTAACACCGCCCTCCACCGCTGGCGAGATTTTTATCGAGCTGCCCTCACCACGGGGCACAATCACCGTGCGCTGGCCGGTGAGTGAGGCAGCTCAGTGTGGCCACTGGCTGAAGGGGCTGCTGGGATGATCCGCATCGACGAGATTTGGCTGGCCACCGAGCCGCTGGATATGCGTGCCGGTCCGGATACGGCCCTGGCCCGGGTGGTGAAGGTGTTCGGCGCAGCTCGTCCGCACTGTGCCTACCTGTTCGCCAACCGGCGCGGCAACCGCATGAAGGTACTGGTTCACGATGGTCTGGGCGTCTGGCTGTGCGCCCGGCGCCTGAACCAGGGCAAATTCCACTGGGCCGGCAACTGGCACGGCGATCGCGTCGCGCTCTGCCCCGAGCAGGTCACGGCGCTGGTTCAAGGCCTGCCCTGGCAGCGCCTCGGCGCCGGTGGGGTGATCTCGGTCGTGTGATGTGCAGCACAGACGCAGCGGCCCGGCTATTCGCGGATGCGCCAATCCCGCTGTCGCCAGCGGGCTGGCATACTCGGCGAATGACCACGCCGCCCGATCTGTCCCAGCTCTCTCCCGATCAGCTCCGCCACCTGGCGGCCACGCTGATGTCGCAGGTGGAGGAAAAGGACAAAGCCCTCCGCCACAGCGAGCAGGTTAACCAGAAGCTGACCTATGAACTGGCGCTGCTCAAGCGCCACGCCTTCGGCAAGCGCAGCGAGCAGCTCAACGTCCTGCAGATCAGCCTGTTGGAAGAGGTGGTCGATGCCGACATCGCCGCCATCGAGACCGAGTTGGAGGACCTGGCACTCACCTCCACGCCGCCGGCGGCCAAGAAGCCCCCCAAGCGCAGCCCCTTGCCTCCCGAACTGCCGCGCACCGAGATTCACCACGATCCGGAGAATGAGCACTGCGCGTGTGGTTGTAAGCTGCGGCGAATCGGCGAGGAGATCAGCGAGAAGCTCGACTACACGCCGGGCGTGTTTCACGTCGAGCGCCATATCCGTAGCAAGTGGGTCTGCGATCAGTGCGAAACGCTGACCCAGGCGCCGATGCCGGCGCAGATCATCGACAAGGGCATCCCCACTGCCGGCCTGCTGGCCCAAGTGCTGATCGCCAAGTATGCGGATCACTTGCCGCTCTATCGGCAGGAGCAAATCTTCGCCCGCGCCGGCGTGGCGATTCCGCGCTCCACCCTGGCCGAGTGGGTCGGGATCTGCGGCGTAAGGCTCCAACCGCTGATCGATGCCCTGCGTGACTTGCTGCTCAGTGAACCCGTGCTGCATGCCGACGAGACCCCGGTGCCGATGCTGGTCCCGGGCAAGAAGAAGACGCACCGCGCCTACCTCTGGGCCTATGCCACCACGCCCTACGCCGGGCTGAAGGCGGTGGTCTACGACTTCAGTGAGACGCGTGGCGGCCAGCACGCCCGCGACTTCCTCGGTGACTGGCGGGGGAAACTGGTCTGCGACGACTACAGCGGCTACAAGCAGAGTTTCACCAACGGCGTCACCGAAATCGGCTGTATGGCTCATGCGCGACGGAAGTTCGTCGACCTGCACGTGGCCGGCAAGAGCCAGATCGCCGGGCAGGCCATCGAACTGATCGGCCAGCTTTATCAGGTGGAGCAAGAAGCCCAGTCACTCAGCGCTGAAGAGCGCCAACGACTCCGCGAGACACGGGCGAGGCCTATCACCGATGCGCTGCACCGCTGGATGCTGGCTCACCGAGAGAAGGTGCCGAACGGCTCGGCGACGGCGAAAGCGCTGGATTACAGCCTGAAACGCTGGGCGGCGCTGACACGCTACCTCGACGATGGCGGGTTGCCGATCGACAATAACCGG
Organism: Halomonas sp. G15; assembly: GCF_021282295.1. NCBI lineage: Bacteria > Pseudomonadati > Pseudomonadota > Gammaproteobacteria > Oceanospirillales > Halomonadaceae > Halomonas > Halomonas sp. G15. The sequence continues at coordinate 19,123 of NZ_JAJSPA010000040.1, forward strand.
GTGGAGAACCTGATTCGTCCCTGGGCGCTGGGCCGCAGCAACTGGCTTTTCGCTGGGTCACTGCGCAGTGGACAGCGCGCCGCCACCATCATGAGCCTGATCCAGTGCGCCAAGCTGAACGGCCACGAGCCATACGCCTACCTGAAGGACGTGCTGGAACGGCTGCCGACTCAGAAAGCCAGCCAGATCCATGAACTCCTGCCCCACAACTGGCAAAAACCCGCCTGATCATGCGCCGGCGGTGATGCCCGGACGCTTACGTACTTTCCCAAGGGAACGGACTTCCGCCAGGTCACCGATGCCGAGTTGCGAAGGGTGGTCAGGAAGCTCAATGACCGCCCTCGAAAGCGACTCGGCTACCGGACACCGGCACAGGTGTTTCTGGGGGAATACTCAGGAGCCCTGAATACCGCAGGTGCTGCACTTATTGCTTGAATTCAGGTGCCTCAGTCGTTCGAAACCGAATTGATCAGTGGTTCCCTAAAGCACAAAGGTGTTTTACTCGCTTAATCTCCCAATGCGCCGGCACTTCCCCCAGCCACTCCACCCCGGAGTCCTTCATCGGCACATCGGGGTCGAGGCCCTTGGTCACGGCATGGGAGATCACCGCCTGACGCTTCTCCTTGAGCAGCTCGATCAGGCGCTGCTGTTCCTCCACCAAGGCGTCGATGCGAGCGGTTTCGTGGTCGAGGAAGACGGCGATATACGCCTGCTCATCAGGTTCAGGGGCAGCCAACTGGATATTGGCTAAATCTTCCTGAGCCATGCTAGGCAACGCCGTATTGGTTGAATACTGATCAAACCTGAAGCAAGTGGCATAATAAAAAAGGAACCGCCCATTTACTCTTGAGCTCAGCTCTGTATAGAACATCGTGTCAACAGTCCAGAATGGACCATTGATGTATAGCGGTTTATCTATTGTTCCCTTCCGCCCTAGGAGGACCGACTCACCTTCATACAGGTAGTTGTTAGCACGAGAAAACTCGCCTCCTGATCCAATTACTGGATAACCTCCTGTCTCTACCTCAACTTCCTTGTAGTCTCTTCCGTTCCTGATACGAGCAAGGTGCTTAAGCCTCGGCAAATCCCAATGCCTCGGCACCTCCCCCAGCCACTCGACGCCGGAGTCCTTGTATTCGGGATACCGCGGAAAGCTCATGCCGACAGCTCCTCGATCATCTGCTTGATCCGGTCGGTGCAGGCCTTGAGGTCGGCGTCGATCTCCTCCAACGGGCGCGGTGGGGTGAACTGGTAGAAGTGCCGGTTGAAGGGGATCTCGAAGCCGACGATGCCGATGCGGCCGTCCAGCGGGTCGCGCTTCTCCTCGTCGATCCAGGCGTCGGGGACGTGGGGCTTCACCTCGCGCTCGAAGTAGTCGAACACGGATTCGCCCAGCGGCACGTTCTCGTTGTCGCGCAGACCAGTATCGGGCTCGGGGTTGCACTTCTTGTCGAGGCAGATGTCCGCCTCGGGATCGCGCTCGGAGAGGGCGTTGAGGATCGCCTTCTGCACCGGGGTGCCGATCTTGAGGCCAGCCGCCTTGATTGCGGCCTTGAGCGCCTTGGTAAAGGCGTCGCGGTTGGTGTAGCGCTGCTCCGAGTCCAGGGTAGCGCAGGCGGCCTTGATCGCCTCACGCTCGGCCTCGTCGAGCTTCTGGAGCGGCTTCTCGTCATCGAGCTTGGCCAGGCGCTCGGGGCTGGCCTGGAAGTTGAGGCGCAGCGGGCGCTCCACGGTGATGCGCCGGTAGCCGAAGGCTTCCACAGGGAACAGCTTGCTCTCCTCGCTCTCCTGGCAGGCACCGTAGAGGCGCACGATCTCCTCGATGTCGCGGTCGGCGACGAACTGGCGCTTGCTGCCCAGCGACTTGCGCATCTTGCTGGCCCGGCCGGTGGCGTTGATCAGCTGCACCTGACCACGGCGCTCGGCGGGCTTGTGGTTAGAGAGGATCCACACGTAGGTGGCAATGCCGGTGTTGTAGAACATGTCCGTGGGCAGGCCGACGATCGCCTCCACCAGGTCGTGCTGCAGCAGGTAGCGGCGGATCTCGGACTCGCCGCTGCCGGCGCCGCCGGTGAACAGTGGCGAGCCGTTGAGGATGATACCGATGCGCGAGCCGCCCTCCTGCCGGGCACGCATCTTGCTCACCAGGTGCATCAAAAACAGCAGCGAGCCGTCGGAGACCCGCGGCAGGCCGGGGCCAAAGCGACCCTCGTAGCCTTTCTGCTTGTGCTCATTGGTGATCGGTGTCTGAACCTTCTTCCACTCCACACCGAAGGGCGGGTTGGAAAGCATGAAGTCGAAGTGCTCACCAGCCAGCTGGTCGTCGGAGAGGGTGTTGCCGAGCTTCACCTGGTCCACACCCTGGCCCTTGATCAGCATGTCGGCCTTGCAGATGGCGTAGGACTCGGGGTTGAGCTCCTGGCCGTGCAGCGAGACGGTCACGCCCTGGCTGACCTGCTGAATGTATTCGTCGCTCTCGGAGAGGAAGCCCCCGGTGCCCGCGGTGGGGTCATAGACGGTGACGATGCCGTGGGGGCGCAGCTTATCGTCCTGGCCGGTGAGCACCAGGGAAGTGGTCAGGTGGACGATATCGCGCGGGGTGAAGTGCTCCCCCGCCGTGTCGTTGGAGCTCTCGGCGAACTTGCGGATCAGCTCCTCGAACACCAGGCCCATGCCATAGTTGGTCAGCCGCTGCGGGTTCATGTCGATGGAGGCGAAGCGCTGCACCACTTGATAGAGCAGGTTGCCGGCACTGAGCTGCTGGACAAAGCTCTCGAACTCGAAGTGCTCGAAGATCTCCCGGGCATCCTGGCTGAACGACTGCACGTAGCTCATCAGGTCGTCGGCGGTCTGGGTGTCGGAGAGCGTGCCCAGGGTCAGCGGCGAGGCGTTGAAGAAGGGCTGGTCCGCCGCGCGCAGCAGCAGTTTCTCACGCACCGCCTCGGGCTTGGCCTGGTGGGCGTGGGCGGCGTCGAGCACCGCGGCCTTGGTGGGCTCCAGTACGCACTCCAGGCGCCGCAGCAGGGTGAAGGGCAGGATGATGCGGCCATACTGGGACTGCTTGAAATCGCCGCGCAGCAGGTCTGCCACGGACCAGATGAAGGCCGCCAGCTGAGAGTGACTCTCCGTGTTCACGATGCTTCCCCGCGTTGCTGGTTCTGATGGTATGGATGCGAACCATCATACACAGCGAGGGTGTGGCGACGAAGTCAACTTGGCAATGCGGTTGGTGGGCCCAGCTGGACTCGAACCAGCGACCAAGGGATTATGAGTCCCCTGCTCTAACCAACTGAGCTATAGGCCCTTTCAAGGAAGGTGCGCGAACGCGCCGACGTATGATAGCGAATGGCGATGAAGGTGGCCATAGCCGGCTGCCCTTGGTTTGCCAAACCACCCGACGCGGCACTTCCTTCGGCGGCCGCGGTCTGCAGGTGGCCTGCCCTTGTGGAGATCGACCGGTGCGACCTTTCCCCCCTTGCCGTTTTGTTGCCATTGGCACTGCCTTGTTCGCCCTGATGCTGGCCCTGCCCGCAACTGCAGCCTGGGAGCTGGACCCCGCGCGTTCGCGAGTGGCCGCCACCGTGGTGCAGATCGCCCCGACGGGGCCCATTGCTCACCAGCATGAGGTGCGTCGCCTCGCCGGCAGCGCCGAGGCGGATGGCACCCTGAGCCTGCCCTTGCGGCTGGCCCAGAGCGACGTGGTCGAACGCATGGGATCGCTTCCGCCCTGGCTCTCCGGCCTCACCGAGCTGCCCCTGGCTACCGTGACCACCCGCTTCCCGCCCCAGCGCCTGGAGGCGCTGGCCGTGGGCGAGTCGCTGGTGGAGGTGCTCGAGCTCTCGGTGCAGTCCGGCGGCACCACCCACCGCGAATCCCTGGCGGCGCGCTTCACTCGCGAGGCACCCGGCCGGGTGCGGGTCAGCAACGCCGAGCGGGTGGCGCTGGATGGCCGCGAGCTGATGGCCAACCCGACGCTGCGCTCGGTCATGCTGCTGCTCGGCTACGAGCAGATCGGCGACGAGGTGCCGCTCAGCCTGGACGCAGTGCTGATCCGCCGCTGAGTCTGGTAGAGGTCAGGTCGTGGCAATGCCGAGGATCGTGAAGGGCGCCTCGCAGGCGTGGCGCTCGTCGACGCTACCCAGGCCGAGGTGGCGGTCATTGTCGTAGGCGACGAACAGCCGGTCATGTTCCAGCACCGCCAGGCCCTCGGCCTTGTGCTCGAACTCCAGCGGCAGGCCCGCCGGGGTGGTCACCAGGGTCGGGCTCTGGCCGGTTCGGAAATCCTCCAGGCCGATCACCCACAGGTAGCCGCCGATGCGCTCCTCGCCGGCCTCCTCCACCTCGAAGCTGTTCAGCAGGTAAAGCCGCGCGTGGTAGGGGTCATACTCCAGGCTTGAGAGGCCGCAGTCGTAGCGGACCTCGGGATGCTCGCCCGGGTCGAAGGCATAGTGCTCACGCAGCGCATCGAGGAACACCAGGTTGCCGCTCTCGCTGATCTCGTAGTGGGCCCCCACCACCCGGCTAACGTAGGCGAAGTCGTCATGGGCCTGGCCCTGCTCGCGCACGCCGAACAGCAGCAGGCCATCGCCCCGCTCGCCGGGGATCGCGGCGAGCCCCTCGATCTTGTAGTAGGGAAAACCGATGGCGGCGTTCAGCTTGTCGCGCAGTTCCATCGAGCCCGCCACGCCGTCGCGCGGGTCGGGGTCCACCACCTGCACCCGGCCTGGTTCTCCCAGCGGCCAGATCAGCAGGTGGTTGTAGTCGTTCAGCGCGTGGCTCTCGTCATCGATGCGATCGAAGCCGGTGGTCGCCAGCACGTGGCGGCCATCGGCGGTAAGCGCGAAGTCTTCGTACTTCTCGGCCTGCTTGACCAGCGGCTGGATGAAGTAGGTCAGCCGGCTGTCGTCGGGCCCCTCGGGGGTGAGGGGCACAGCGAACACCGCCGAGCGCGACTCACCGGGGATCGGCTTGTCGCTGGCCATCAGCAGTCGCTCGCCATCGTAGGCCACCGCCGAGACCTCGGCGTTCACCAGCCGCCCCTTGCCGTCCCTGAGGCCGGCGGGAAAGCAGTGGATGGTGCCCTGCTGCAATATCTTCGCACTCACCATATCGTCGTCCTCCGGATTGATGGATGCCTCACCCTACTACACGGATCGGCGCTGAGCTTGCTACCGTCTCGCTGCGCGCGGCGCCTGCTACGCTCGGGCTGAGACGACAGCGGGATGCCTTGCGGTGATGCGATCCTTTCGGCCAAGATGCCGGGGCCGCCTGTGGCGGCATTCCTCTGGCCACCAAACGAGACCTCATGTTCCTGCTGATTGCCTTTGCCGCTCTCTCTATCGGCGTCTCCTTCCTCTGCTCGCTGCTCGAGGCGGCGCTGCTCTCGATGACACCCAGCTACGTAGCCCAGGTGCGTGAGACCAACCCCAGGCTGCACGCCAAGCTCAACGATCTGAAGCGCAACATCGACCAGCCCCTGGCGGCGATCCTCACGCTCAACACCATCGCCCATACGGTGGGCGCCACCGGCGTCGGGGCCCAGGTCACGGTGGTGTTCGGCGAGGCCTGGCTGGGTGTCGCTTCGGCGCTGATGACGCTGCTGATCCTGTTCGTCTCCGAGATCATCCCCAAGACCATCGGCGCCACCTACTGGCGCCAGCTCTCCCCCATGCTGGCCTCCACGCTCAACGTGATGGTGTGGAGCCTGAAGCCGTTCATCTGGTTGTCGGAGCAGATCACTCGGCGCATCGGCAAGGACGCCATGGACACCGATATGCGCGGCGAGATCATGGCGCTGGCGCAGATCGGCCAGGAGGAGAAGGCGCTGGACCCCGAAGAGACCCGAGTCATCGTCAACATCCTCAACCTGCACGACATCACCGTGAGGAGCGTGATGACCCCGCGCACCGTTTCGGTGACGGCCAAGGCCGGCATGACTCTGAAGGAGTTCGACGAGACATGCGGCACCTCTCCCTTCACCCGCTTCCCGGTGATGGACGGCGGCGAGCAGGCACTGGGCTATATCCACCGGGCCGACACCTACAACGCCGAGGACGATGTCGATCTCAAGTCTCTGATGCATCCGGTCAAGACAGTGCAGGACGAGGAGAGCGTCGAACAGGTGTTCATGGCGATGGTGCAGGATCGCCAGCACCTGTGCGTGGTCTACGACGACCACGGCACCTGGATGGGCCTGATCACCCTGGAGGACGTCATCGAGACCATCCTCGGCCAGGAGATCGTCGACGAGACCGACAACGTCGCCAACCTGCGCAAGTACGCCCGCCAGCGCTGGACCAAGAGCCTCAAGAAGACAGAGGAGTAACTGGCTCCCACGCCGTCTATTTTTGATAACGATTATTGTTTGTATAATGGCGCTTTCCTCGGATCCGGTGGTCTCGCCATGCCCTCCTCCCTGGCCCGGCTCTACGTCGGCCCCCTGCAGCACCTCGCCCCGCCGCCGATCGAGCCCGCGGCGCCCCTCGGCATGCCGGCCCGGGACCTGCTCGACCCGGCCCGGCTGGACGCACTGCTGACGCGTTTTGGCGTCCAGTACGGTCGGGGGGATCGCCGGGCGGTGGCCTCGCTGTGGTCGAAGTGGCACTTCGCCGCCCTGATCGCCCATGGCCTGGCGGCCAACCTGCTGCTCGAGCGCGACCTGCCGCTGGGCCTGGACGAGCTTCATCTCGCGCAATCGCCCGAAGGAAAGACCACCGGCCTGGTGCTGCGCCATGCCGGCCGCCCCCTGGCCGAACTCGATCCCCACTCGCGCTTCGCCACCCTGCTCGATGCCCACCTGAGTCCGCTGATCGAGGCCCTGGCCGCGGTCACCGGCGCCTCGCCCAGGGTGTTCTGGAGCAACGCCTGCAACTACCTCGAGCACTTCGCCGGCGCACTGGCCGACCATCCCATGGCCGCACCGGACGTGAGCGAGCCCGCGAAGGCGCTGATGGCGAGCCCCACGCTGCCCGACGGCCGTCGCAACCCGCTCCATCGCCCGGTGCGCTACGTCGAGGGCGATGACGGCGCCCCCCGGCGGGTGCGTCGCCTGTGCTGCATCCGCTACCTGATCGATGAGCTGGGCGTCTGCGGTAATTGCCCGCTGGCCTGCCGAGGCCGGGCCCGTGCCGCCGAAACATGCTGACCGCCTCACCAGCGCCAGGGCCCACCCCGTTGCCGGGGTGGGCCCTGGTGGCATGCCGTTTACGACGAATAAGGATCAGTAGCGCCAGGTCAGGTTGGCCATGACGTGACGCGGTGCGCCGTGGAAGGCCTGGTCCCACTTGAGGCTGGTCAGGTACTCCTCGTCGGTGACGTTGTTGACGTTCAGCGAGCCGGTCAGGCTGTCGCTGAAGTCGTAGCTCGCCATCAGGTCGACCAGGGCATAGGCCTCCTGGCGCGTCTTGCCATCCGCCAGGTCGCGGTCGCGCTCGATCTCATCCTGCCAGCGCAGCCGTGCCCCCACCTTAAGGGCATCCAGGGATGCCGGCCGATAGCTGGTGGTGGCGCGCACCAGGTGGCGCGGGATGTAGGTGTTGGTGGCGTCGCCCTCGGCGTCCTCGACCTCCAGGTAGGTATAGCCGACGCTGGCCTGCCAGCCCGGGGCCAGCTCGCCGGCGAGCGTCGCCTCCACCCCTTCGCTGGTGATGCCGTCCCCGCCCGCATAGAAGGCGGTGCCGTCCGGCCGGGTACCCGCCGGCTGGGCCACGTTGTCCTGCTCGGTGCGGAACAGCGCCAGCGAGGCATCGGCGCCGCCGTCGAACAGGTCGGCCTTGAGCCCGACCTCCTGGCTCGCCCCGTCGACGGGATCGAGGTAGTCGCCGTTGCGGTCGATGGCGGTCTGGGGCTGGAAGATCTCGGTATAGCTGGCGTAGAGGGACGCCCGGTCGGTGAAGTCGTAGATCAGGCCGGCATAGGGCGTCAGCACCCGGTCGTGGTCGCTCGCCTGGGAGACCCCGTACTGCTCGCCGGTGGTGTCGGCCCAGCTCAGCCGGGCACCCGCCACCGCGGTCCAGCGCTCGGCGAGGTCCAGCTTGGCCGCCCCATAGACGCTGCGCTCCTTGACCGTGGCATCGCCGCCATTCCCATCGGATGCCACCCAGGCATCGGGCTCGGGGTAGCGGCCGTTCCAGTCGTCCAGCGGCGACAGCCCCTGGCCGCCCGCGTCGAAGTCCGCCGTGGGATAGCGAGACTCCTGCTGGTTGCGGCTCTGGCTCCAATCCGTGCCCAGAACCAGCTGGTGGCTGCGCCCGAAGGCCTCGATGTCACCCTTGGCATGCAGGTCGGCCACCCACTGCTCCAGGTGGCGGTCATACTGGCTGAGGGTCAGCTGCTCCTCGGCGATGCGCCCCGTCGTGGCATCGGGCGACCCGTAGATATACAACAGCTGGGTATCGGAGAGCATGTCCAGGTGGGTGAGCGTCCCCTTCAGCGACCAACGCTCGCCGAGGGCCTGCTGCACCTCGAGGAAGCTGCGCCGGGTCTCCACGTCCCAGTAGGACCAGTCGGGTGCCGAGGAGGTCTCCACGTCATAGTCGGTGGGGTTGCCGGCCGAGTCATAGAGCGGCAGCGAGCCCCACATGTTGCCGTCGGTGTCGTTCTGCTGCCAGGTGTGACCCAGGGTCACCAGGGTGCTGTCGCTGACATCGGCCTCCAGCACGCCATAGAGCAGTCCCCGCTCGCGGCTCAGCCGGTCGAGGTAGGAGTCGCTCTGCATCCCCGCCGCCACCAGGCGCCCGCGAATGCGCCCCGCATCGTCCAGGGGCCCGGCCACATCGGCCTCCAGGCGCCGCTGGTCCCAGGCGCCGACGCTCGCCGACACCGAGGCCTGGGGCACATAGGTGGGTCGCTTGCGCACGAAGTTGACCGTCGCCGCCGGATTACCCGAGCCGGACATCAGCCCGGTGGCGCCGCGCACCACCTCCACCCGGTCGTAGATCGCGGTGTCCATGTCGCCATGCACGTTGTTGTAGGGCATCGGCACGCGCACCCCGTCGACCTGGAAGTTGGAGATCTCGAAGCCCCGCGCCGTGTAGTAGGTGCGGTCCGTCTCCAGGCGCTCCACCGTGACCCCGGGCGTGCTCTCCAGGATGTCGTTGGTGGTGTCCAGGTTGAAGTCGTCGATCTGGGCCCGGGTCACGGTCGACACGGACTGAGGCGTCTCGCGGGGCGTCAGGTCGAGCCGGGTCGCGGTGCTGGTGAGCGGCACCCGGTAACGCTCCGTGCCCTCGGTGATGACCGACAGGGCCTCGGCCTCGACGGTCAACGTATCAAGTTCCTCGGCGGAATCGGCCTCTTGGGCCAGCAGGGAAGGCGAGCAGAACAGGAAGGCACCGGCGGTGGCCAGGCCAAGGGCCCGGCGAACGGCCTGGGCCAGGGGGTCGACCCCGAACGGGTGGGCGGCAGTCTGGAACATGGGTGAGCATGCCTTGGGTTCTTGTGTGCGAATTGAACGCGCATGGTAATCACTATCATTTATTCAAACAAGTAGGAATTTTTCGCATCTAGAGTGGTGCTCATGGCCAGGACCTTATTGATACGCATTTTCAACACGGGTAAGGTAGCGCCCATCGCCCGCCCCGTCCGGGGCCCGCCGAAGGAGCGTCCTGCATGTTCGAACTGCGCGGAGCCGGTTTCGCCATCGCCGACCGGCCGCTGCTTGCCGCCACCGACCTCACTCTCGAGGGCGGCCGGGTGCATGGCCTGATCGGTCACAATGGCTCGGGAAAGTCGACCCTGCTCAAGCTGCTGGCCCGCCAGCAGCCGGTGAGCCGGGGCGAGCTGCACTTCGCCGGCCGGCCCCTCTCCCGCTGGGGCCAGCGCGAGTTCGCCCGTCGGGTGGCCTACCTGCCCCAGCAGCTGCCCGCTACCGAGAACCTGCTCGGCCGCGAGCTGGTGGCCATGGGCCGTTACCCCTGGCGCGGCCTGCTGGGCCGGCACACCCGCGAGGACGAGGCGGCCATCGATCGCGCCATCGCCGCCACCCACACCGAGGCCTTCGCCGACCGCCTGGTCGACACCCTCTCCGGCGGCGAACGCCAGCGCGTCTGGCTGGCCATGCTGCTGGCCCAGGGCAGCGATTTCCTGCTCCTCGACGAGCCCCTCGCCGCGCTGGACATCGCCCACCAGGTGGAGGTGCTGGCGTTGATCCGCCGGCTCAGTCAGACGCTGGGGCTCGGCGTGGTGATCGTGCTGCACGACGTCAACATGGCGGCGCGCTACTGCGACCACCTGGTCGCCCTGCATGGCGGGCGCGTGCTGACCCGGGGCACCCCGGCCGAGCTGATGGACGAGGCCACCCTGGAGGCGATCTACGGCATCCCCATGCGGGTGATGGCGCATCCCACCGGCCAGCATCCCGTCGCTCTGGTCCATGCCTGACGTGCCCGCCCGGCTGCTCCGCGGACTCGTGCCTGTGCTGCTGGCCCTGGCACTCGTGCCGATACCGCGCGCCCTGGCCCAGCCGGCCATGGCCACCCTCGACTGGACCCTGGCCGAGACCCTGGTGGCGCTGGGCGTCACGCCGGCCGGCGTCGCCCAGGTCGACGCCTACCAGGCCTGGGTCGGCGCCCCGCGCCTGCCCGAGGCCACCGTCGATCTCGGCCTGCGCAGCCAGCCAAATCTGGAGCTGCTGGCGAGCCTCGCGCCCGAGCGCATCCTGATCTCGCCGATGTTCGCCAACCTGGCGCCGCGGCTGTCGCGCATCGCCCCGGTCACTACCCTGCCGTTTTACACCCGGGGCCGCGAGACCTGGCCCCAGCTGCTTGAGCTGACCCGTAAGGTCGGTCGCCTGGCGTCGCGGGAGGCGGCCGCCGAGCGGCTGATCGCCGAGACGGAGACGCGCCTCGCGGCCCAGCGGCAGCGGCTACCCGCGCGGGTGCCGCCGCTGCTGGTGGTGCAGTTCATGGACGAGCGCCACGTCCGGGTGTTCGGCGCGGGCGGCCTCTACCAGGCCGTGATGGCCCGCCTGGGGCTGGAGAACGCCTGGCGCGGCGAGACCAACGCCTGGGGCTTCTCGCTGGTGGGCCTGGAGCAGCTAGCCGGCCTGGAGGCTCGGCTGGTGGTGGTCGAACCCTACCCGCTGGGCGTCGAGGCCGCTCTGGACGACAGCGGCCTCTGGCAGCAGCAGCCCAGCGTGCGCGATGACAGCCTGATTACCCTGCCCCCGGTATGGAGCTTCGGCGCCCTGCCCTCGGCGCAGCGCTTCGCCGAGCATCTGGTGGCCGCCCTGGAGGAGGCGCCCCATGACCACTGAGGCCGCCCGCCGCCACGCCCCTGCCCTGGTCTGCCTGCTGCCGGGCCTGGCGCTGATGGCCCTGGTGCTGGGATCGCTCGCCGAGGAGGGGCTGTTCGATGGCCTGCGCGCGCTGACCACCGTGACGCCGGCAAGCGCCGAGGCGCTGGTGCGCCACTACAGCTGGTGGCCGCGCCTGGCCATAGCGCTGCTGGCCGGGGGCGGGCTGGCCCTGGCCGGGGTGCTGATGCAGCAGGTGCTGCGCAATCCGCTGGCCGCCCCCACCACCCTGGGGGTGGCCAGCGGCGCCAACCTGGCGCTGATGGCCGCCACCCTGCTCGCCCCCGGCCTGCTGCTGGTCGGGCGTGAATGGGTGGCCCTGGCCGGCGGCGCGGGTGCCATGGCGCTGGTCTTCGCCCTGACCTGGCGCCGCGGCCTCTCCCCCGCGGTGGTGGTCCTCGCCGGCCTGGTGGTCAACCTCTACGCCGGGGCGCTGGGCATGGTGCTGTTGCTCTTCCACCAGGAGACCCTCAAGGGGCTGCTGATCTGGGGCGCGGGGTCGCTTTCCCAGAACGGCTGGCATGACGCCGCCTTCCTGGCCCCGCGGCTGCTGCTGGGCGCCCTGGCGGCCTGGCTGCTGCTGCGGCCGCTGACGGTGCTCGAACTCGACGACGCCAGCGCCAGGAGCCTCGGCGTCTCGCTGAAGCACCTGCGCCTGGCGGGGCTGGGGCTGGCGGTTTTCCTCACCGGCTGCGTGGTCAGCGTGGTGGGGGTGATCGGCTTCATCGGCCTGGCGGCGCCCAATATCGTGCGCCTGGCCGGGGCGCGCCGCCTGGGGGCGCGGCTGGTCTGGTCGACGCTGCTCGGCGCCCTGCTGCTGGCCACCACCGACCTGCTGCTGCAGCGCTTCGCCGGCAGCCTGCCCACCCTGCTTCCCACCGGGGCCACCACGGCCGCCCTGGGGGCGCCGCTGCTGCTGTGGCTGATCCCCCGGTTGCGCCTGGAAGCCGGCCGCCCGCCCGCCAACGC
>NZ_JAJSPA010000041.1:0-31235 GCF_021282295.1 Halomonas sp. G15
CCGCCACCCCCGCCGCCGCCTTCCCGTGACTTGCCCTGGTAGACCAGTACCTTGCGTACCAGCAGCTCGACGCCCTCCACACCATGCCTGGGCTGTCCTGCCTCGAGCAGATGCTGGGCGTGGTAATCCGTGAGGGCCAACTCGGCCGCAACGGGATTCAAAAGGCCCATCGGCTGGTTGCCGTTGGCGACCGAACGGATGACGCGACACGCCGCGGTAATTTCCGAGCCAACCCCGCCGCCATGCCGCGCCCGTTGCAGCGCCGCACAGGCGAGGACCGCACCCGCATGCTGCCAGTAGACCGAGCTGTCGTGGCACTCATTATCGGGAAGGAGGATCAGCATCGCCCATTCGGGGTGCTCGTTGATGATGCCGCGCTGACGCCCTGTACGGCTCCACCAGGAATCAGGGCTGCCGGGCACCCTGCCGCCGGCAAGAACCGCCACGATTCGGTCCAGCACATCCTGATAAGCCAGGATTCCTGTCCGGCTCTCGCCCTTCGACGCCTCTCCCTGCAGGGAGTGCATGACTCCCGGCGTGTCACACAAAGCCCTCAGGGCTTTCTGCAGGTTGGACATGACCAGCTCGAGATGTGTCATATCCTCAGGCGGGCGCAGGAGCTCCAGCAGCGACGCCACCTCACTGCTGGAAACCTGGCTCAGCTCTGCCAGACGCTCGACATCCATCGAAATATTCATCTCAATCTCTCTCCACCAATCTCTCCAGCTCACTCCTGCGAGAGCGCTTGTGGCGTAGCTTTCTATGAGTAATCCCCATGATTCGCTTGAGGTTCCGGGAGGCGTATTCCCGTGGGAGCCGTATCTCAAACTCCTTCCGCAGGGCACGAGCCAGCTCGCTGAGCTGTCGATAGACCCGCTCTCTGGCGTCGTATGAGTCAGGGCAATGCATCAACGAATCCAGCACGAGATGGAATAAGGCGGTTCGAACCAGCTCGACCTCACTACCGGACACCCGATGGACGGCGACCTCATCACCTGGTTCCAGCGCAGCACGGATGACCTGAAAACTGCGGAATCCACTGACGACCTCATAGTGACGCTGCATCTGGCGAACACAGATCGGGTAGTGGAAGCCCAGCGCCGGGCAGGTGGCGTCCGCCAACCATTCGGAGACGGGAATGCGATTGGCCATCGCCAGGGTGGCCTCATGAATTCTGCCTAGCGCCCCTTCAGGCACGTGGATTCTGGTCAGTGGCACGTTCTCCATGCACAGGCCTCATGCAGCATGATGTCTGGCCCATGCTACCAACCCTGACACCCATTTTTGTGAGAAATGGCAAAGATTTTCCCAAATATCTGAACATCATATTTATCTAAAAAGCCATTTTTATTGCTATCTGTTTTTATAAATAGATAGCAATTACCATCAAAACAATACCCTCCACACACTGCAGTACAGAAATCATACAGGCGACACATGTTGTTGATTTTTTGCAAAATAAAGTCATTAAACACACCTCATGCCTCACTTCTAAGGGGTCAACATCCCATCCATAAAGAAGAAAATTGCATGAAAATTTCACCATGATTCTGCACGTATAACCGAAGAAAAAAGCCTCCTTACCCCCTCCTTCCCGGCCGCCACTGACAGGGCAGATCACCAGCATGGGCGCTCAGAATGGCGCCACCTGAGGTGTAAGAAGAATGCCTTAGGAGCACGTGATGGCAGAGGCGGGAACGAAGAAGGGAGGTGCGGTGGTGGCAGCCAATCACTACCTGGCCGATAAACTGAACGTCCACGATGAGCGCGGCTGACTACAGCGCCTTGATGGGCGCCGGAACAAAGAAAGGCACAGGCTTGGCAAATCATCGCCAAATTGTGCTAAAGGTGGGCGATAATCACCTCGAAGGCCGGCTGGTGACAGGGAGTGTCGCGTGCAAGACGAGTTTTCGCTGCTGGAAGCCCAGCAGCTTATCCATGAGCTGATCGCTCAGCGGGCTCCGCTGGAGCGTACCCTGGACGCCATCGCGAACTGGCTGAACATGGTGCTGCCCGACGCCACCGTGGCCTTCATGCGCTATGAGCCCAGGCGCTGCACCCTCAGCCTGCTACCCAGCCATCGCTTCTCGACGCTCTACACCCAGCGCCTGCAGGACGTGCCGGTGGCCCCCGGGGTCGCATCCTTCGGCACGGCCGCCTTCGAGCGACGCCTGGTGGTAAGCGAGAACATTGCCACCGATCCACGCTGGGAGGCACTGCGAGAGGCGGCCTTGGCAGAAGGCTTGCGGTCCTGCTGGTCCAGTCCGGTGATGACCACCGATGGAGCCTTGCTGGGCACCTTCGGGACCTACTACCCGACACCTCGCAAGCCCACTCAGGAAGGCCGCCGTTGGCTGCAGCGGGCGTCGGCGATGATCGCCCTGGCAATGCTGCGTGACAACGACATCCGTGAGCACCGCTCACTGTCCGAGTGGCACCGCTCGCTGTTCGTCAATCATCCCGATGGGGTGTACGAGTTTGATCTGGAGGGATACATCCAGCGCTGCAATGCCGCGTTCGAGCGCATCACCGGCTATCCCGAGGCCGAGCTGATCGGGCGGCATTACAATGAACTGGTCGACCCGGCCTATCGCCAACTTACTCAGGAAGGCTTCGCTACTGCCCGCCGTGGCGATGCGGTCACCTACGAAACCCGCGGAACCCACGCCGAGCAGTTCGTCTATGACCTCGAGGTGACGAACTTCCCCGTCACCATCGATGGCGACATTGCCGGAGTGTATGGCGTATGCCGTGATATCACCGAGCGAAAGCGCCAGACCGAGGATCTGCGGTTGCTCAAGCGCGGCTTTGATGCCAGCCCCAACGGCATGCTGATGGTGGATGCCCGACAGCCGGATATGCCTATCGTATTCGTCAACCCGGCGTTCACCATCATGACGGGGTATCCCACTGAAGAGATCATGGGCAAGAACTGCCGCTTCCTGCAGGGCCCCGAGACCGACCCCACGGCAATCGCGGAGATACGTGCCGGGATCGCTGAACAACGTGATGTCGAGGTGACCCTGCGCAACTACCGCCGCGACGGTACGCCCTTCTGGAACCACCTGATCGTCAGCCCGGTATTCGATGAGGAAGATCGCTGTACCCACTTCATCGGTATCCAGCAGGACATCACCCGCCAGAAGGAGCAGGATGCGCAGATTGCCTACCAGGCGACGCACGACCTGCTGACCGGACTGCCCAACCGCACCAGTTTCACGAATCGCCTGGAGGCGTCGTTTCATCAGTGCCAGCAGCAGCAAAGCGTGATGGCCGTGATGTACCTCGACCTGGATGGCTTCAAGCCGATCAACGAGGGCCTGGGCCACCATGTGGGCAACCAGGTGCTGGTGGCCGTGACTCAGCGGCTGAAGGCACTGCTGGGTGACAACGACTCGCTGTCACGCCTGGTGGGGGACGAATTCGGCATCCTGTTGCTGGATTACGACAATAGCGCCGTCGTCAAGGCGCTGGCCAAGCGTATGCTGGACGCCCTTGCCCGACCGTTCGAGGTCGACGGCCAACTGGTGCAGCTGAGTGTCAGCATCGGCATTGCCTGTAACTGCCTCAGTCCGGAGCAGCCCCATGAGCTGATGCAGCATGCCGACCTCGCCCTGCAGCAGGCCAAGCGCCAGGGTCGCAATACCTGGCAGTGGTATCGTGGCCGGCGGGTGGAGAGCACTCGGCACAGTGTGCTGATGCGCCACGACCTGCATGCCGCGCTGAAGGAGGACCAGTTCGAGCTGCACTACCAGCCTCTGGTAGACGCGGCCAGCGGGCGGATTCGCAGTGTGGAGGCCTTGGTGCGCTGGCATCACCCCAGCCGTGGCATGGTCTCGCCGGGTGAGTTCATTCCGCTGGCGGAGCATACCGGACAGATCATCCCGTTGGGACGCTGGGTGCTGCGCCAGGCCTGCCAGGAGATGGCCGAACTTCAGGCACGTGATGGGAGATCACTCCCCGTCGCGGTGAATATCTCCTCCCTGCAGTTTCACCGCGACGGCTTCCTGGATGAGGTTCGTCACATCCTCGCCACCACCGGCCTGCCACCCGAGCTGCTGGAACTGGAGGTGACCGAAAGCGTACTGCTGGATGGTGCCGAGCCGGTGATCGAGCTGATGGAAACACTCAAGGCCATGGGCGTGCGTGTGGCGCTGGATGACTTCGGCACCGGATTCTCCAGCCTCAGCTACCTGCGTGACCTGCCCACCCACAAGGTCAAGCTCGACCGCAGCTTCGTGCAGAAGACCCTGACGGACCGACGCACCGCGGCCATCGTGCAGGGTGTCATCACCATGGCCCACCATATGGACATGGAGGTGGTGGCGGAAGGGATCGAGACACCGGAAGAGCAGGAGGACATGGTGCGCCGCGAGTGCGACCTGCTCCAGGGTTTTCTGTTTGCCCGCCCCCTGCCGCTGGCGGCCTTGCGGCAGCTGCCCGACTGCTTGCCAGAGCCACGTTCTTGATGACTTTCCCGGCAACTATGCTGACTGCCTCATGGGCATACCATTGAACATCAACACGCTCTGGACACGCCTGACGATCGCCACGCTACTTCCGGTGGCCTTGGTCAGCATGACCCTGTACCCGATTTTTGCCTCTCACCTCGAGGAGCGGATCGACAGTAGCCGCCAGGCGGCCGAAGCGTTCCTCGACTCCGAGTACGAAATGCTGCTCAGGAGCATGAACGAAAGCTTCAATCAGGTGCTGGCCACCTCGGAACTCCCGCTGCTGCGGCATTTTTTGGTCAGACGAACCACCCCCAGAGCTCCGGAATGGAGTCCCGCCGCAGAGCGAGACTGGCATCAGATGGAAGCACTATTCGAAACGTTGATGACCCATTACGGTCGCTACACGCGATTGGCGGTGGTCGACACTCGCGGGTTCGAGTGGGTCGCCACTACGGCGCTGCCAACCCTGCCACGACCGCCGGTAGTGGCACACGGGGCCACGACGACCTACCAGGAGGCCATGCGGCTAAAATCGCGTGACCTGTATGTCTCTCCCCCGCGCCTGGGAGCCTCCGGGGACAGTGATGCCCCGGTAACCACAGTCATCGACATCGCCACACCGATCTTCGATGACCGCGGGCAACGCCTCGGTGTGCTGCTGTTCACTCTCGACTGGTCGCAAATCACCGCCAACCTGCCGCATGCCAGGGAGGCGGGCCGCGGTGAAGTGCTACTGGTAGATGCCCAGGGCAGATGGCTGCTACCCGGCGAAGAGGGTCGGGAAGATCAGTTCGGGGACTCGATTGGCAACCGAAGGCCAGGCATCTGGGCGGCCATGTCGGCACGCAACCAGGGCATGGTCATGCTGAACGATCATCTGCTCGGGTTTCGCAGCCATGACATTCGCACCCAGCACTACCGCAGCCAGGCCGGCATGATCGTGAGTCAGCCTGAGTCCCAGCCCTGGCGCCTCGGCATTCTGATACCCAAACCCAGCCTGGTGGGGCTTCTGAAGCAGAACCCCATACAACAGCTGGCTATCGCACTGGTCTATCTGTTGTCGGTGGCATTCGGTGTGTTCTGGGTGCTGAGCAACCATCGCCTGCGCGGCCTGCGACAGCGTGCCCTGCAGTTCTCACGCGAGGCCCGTCAGTACGCCGGCGAGGTACAGGATCTCTACGAGCACGCCCCCTGTGGCTACCACTCCCTCGACGGCGATGGCCGGGTGGTCAAGATCAACCGTACCGAGCTCGACTGGCTGG
Source organism: Halomonas sp. G15 (assembly GCF_021282295.1). NCBI lineage: Bacteria > Pseudomonadati > Pseudomonadota > Gammaproteobacteria > Oceanospirillales > Halomonadaceae > Halomonas > Halomonas sp. G15. The sequence goes on from NZ_JAJSPA010000041.1 coordinate 5,717, forward strand.
GCTATCGCGCCGATGAGGTGATCGACAAGCTTCACTATCGTGATTTCGTCACACCCGAGACCCGTGCGGCCTTCGACGCCGCCTTCCATCAAGTGCTGGGGGAGGGGCAAGAGGGAAGCGCCGAGTGCGAGCTGCTGTGTCGTGATGGCAGCCGACTGCCGGTAGCGATCCAGGCCACCGCTCAAGTGACCGAGGACGGCTTCCAGTACTCACGCGCCACGGTGTTCGACCTGAGCGAGCGCAAGGCGCTGGAGGCACGGCTTGAGAAGCAGGCTCTCACCGACCCCCTCACCGGCCTGGGTAATCGCCGTTATCTGGAAAACCAGGCGGCCATGGAGATTGCGCGTGCCGAGCGCAGCGCGACGCCGCTGACGCTGATTGCCATCGACCTCGATCACTTCAAGCGCATCAACGATACCTACGGCCACGATGTGGGCGATCTGGTGTTGCAAGCCTTTGCCGACCTGGCCCGCCGGGTGCTGCGCGACGGCGACGTGCTGTGCCGCATGGGCGGCGAAGAGTTCGCTGTGCTACTGCCCGACACCAACCGCGAGCAGGCCCTGCAGATCGCAGAGCGCCTGCGTAAGACGGTTACCACCACACCAGCCAGGGTTGGGCTTGATTCGACAGCGGACGGGACATTGTCGTATTCAGCATCCTTGGGTGTCTCGCTGGTCAAGGCCGGTGAAGCCTCATTGAAACCGGCGGTCAAGCGTGCCGACCAGGGACTCTACGCCGCAAAGCAGGCGGGGCGTAACCGGGTGCATTGGGAGGAGGCGTGATGCACGAGAGTCGTAAACCCCCACTGGAGTTGGGGGGACGCTGATCTGTGAGGAAGGGATATCAGATTATGCATCAGCTATACCTAATTTAGGTATAGTCGTATCATAAATCACTGATGTAAAGAGGCGCCATACGGTCAAAAATGCGGCAAAACCCGCCTCTCATTTTGTGACAACACCGATGGGGGTAAAGTGATGTCGATGGAGGTAACCCCCGCGTAGGATTTACCCCACAAACCCTACAACCACGGGGCTTGGCGTGATATTGTGACAATCAACACAGGTTAGCGACAGCCTTGAAGATCCGGCTCATAACCCGAAGGTCATCGGTTCAAATCCGGTCCCCGCTACCAAATATCGAAGAAAGCCGATTCCTCCGGGAGTCGGCTTTTTTCTTGCTCATACCCCGAAGGCCATCGGTTCCCTCTCGTTTCAGAACCAGCGGTCCCCGCTACCAAATATCGAAGAAAGCCGATTCCTCCGGGAGTCGGCTTTTTTCTTGCTCATACCCCGAAGGCCATCGGTTCCCTCTCGTTTCAGAACCGCGATCCGAACTGCCCGAGCCTGCCCCCCCCTTGAATCCGCCCGCCTTCACCCGCATCTCGTAGGCAAATCCATTCGTTTTCGGGAAGCCCAACCATGTCCATCGTCGATCCGCGTACCGGTGAACCGCTCACCGCCGACACCAGTGCCCCGCAGGAGGCTCAGTCGCAACCTGCCCAGGCCGAGGCGGGCGAGGCCCCCGAGGTCATCATCGACGTCGACGCCAGCAACATCCAGCAGGTGCTGGAGCTCTCCATGCAGGTGCCGGTACTGCTCGACTGCTGGGCCCCCTGGTGCGGTCCCTGCAAGAACCTGATGCCGGTACTGGAAAAGCTGGCCCGCGAATACCAGGGCGCCTTCCTCCTGGCCAAGCTCAACATCGACGAGAACCAGGAGATCGCCGCCCAGCTGGGCGTGCGCTCGGTGCCCGACGTCAAGCTGGTCAGCCAGGGCGGCCTGGTCGACCACTTCCAGGGCGCGCTGCCTGAGAAGGAGATCCGCGAGTGGCTGGGCCGTTACTTCCCTGCACCGGAAGATGCCCCGGCGAGCCCCGAGGACCAGGCCGCCGAGGCGCTGGCTGCCGGGGATGCCGCTACCGCCCGAGCCATCTATCAGGAACTCAGCCAGCAATACCCGGACCACACGCCCTACCAGGTGGAGCTGGCCCGCACCCTGGTGGCCGAGGGGCGCGGCGAGGAGGCTCGCAGCGTGCTCGACAACCTGCCGCCGGAGGAGCGCGATGCCGCCCCGGCCCGCGGGGTGCGCGCCAGCATCGAGTTCGGCGAGGAGGCCCCCTCCGCCGAGGAGCTGGCCGCCCTGGGCGAGCGTGACGACAGCGAGGCGCAGTACCTGCGTGCGATGCGCCGGGTCGCCGACGGCGACTATGAGCCAGGCCTCGAGGGGCTGCTGGCGCTGATGAAGGCCGACCGCGCCTATGGCGATGACGCCGCACGCAAGACCCTGCTGCGGGTCTTCGATGCCCTGGGCGCCGACCACCCGCTGACGGTCAGCTACCGCCGCAAGCTGTTCGCCATGCTCTACTGAGCCAGCACCCCATCCAGCCGCGACAGGGCTTCTTCCAGCTGGGTGGCGGTGGTGCCGAAGTTGAGCCGGGCAAAGCCGGGGTGGCCGAAGTCGGCGCCATCGGAGAGCGCCACCCCGGCGCGCTCCAGCAGCGTTTGCTGGGGTGACTCGCCGAGCCCCGCCTCGCGCAGGTCGAGCCAGGCCAGGTAGGTGGATTCCGGGGCGCTCATGGACACCCCCGGCCAGCCCGCCACTCGCTCGACCAGGCTGCGGCGGTGGTCACGCAGCACCTCGAGCAGCACCTGTCGCCAGGGGTCCCCCTGAGCGTAGGCGGCCTCTGCGGCCACCAGCCCCAGCACGTTGCCATCCGGCGTCAGCCCCTTGGCCGCCGCTGCGAAGCGCCGTCGCAACCGGGGGTCGGGGATCACCGCGCAGGCGGTGGTAAGCCCGGCCAGATTGCAGGTCTTGGAGGGCGCCCACAGCGTGATGGTGCGCTCGGTCAGCGTCGGGAAGGCCGCCGCCAGCGGCACGTGGCGAGCGCCATCGTCAAGCAGCAGATCGCAGTGCAGCTCGTCGGAGACCACGAGAAGATCGTGGCGCTCTACCAACTCGGCCAGGCCGGCCAGCTCGTCGTGATCCCAGACCCGCCCGGTGGGATTGTGGGGGTGACACCACAGCAGCAGCCGGGTGCGCGGAGTGATCGCCGCCTCCAGGGCCTCGAGGTCGAGGCGCCAGGGCTGGCCCGGCGCCGCTGGCTCGCGCATGCTCGCCTGCTGAGGCGTGCGCCCGGTACGCTCGGCCACCTTGAGGAAGGGCGGGTAGATGGGCGTTACCGTCAGCACCCCATCACCGGGTTCCGTCAGCGCCATGCTGGCCAGGTGCAACGCCGGCACCACCCCGGGCAGCCACTGCTGCCACTCGGGGGCGATCTCCCAGCCGTAGTGCTCGCGGCTCCAGCTGCATAGCGTCTCACGCAGCGAATCGGGCACCAGGCCATAGCCGAAGACACCGTGGTCGACCCGGGCGCGCAGCGCCTCACGCACCGCCGGGGGCGAACCGAAGTCCATGTCGGCCACCCATAGCGGCAGTACCCCGTCACCGTAGCGATGCCACTTCTGTGATGGCCAGTTACCGGACGGGTGCCGACGCTCCACCGGCGTGGCAAAATCGTACGCCATGCGCTCACTCCTTTTCGACGGCCAGGAAAATCCCATGACCTCGACCATGCCCCAGGACGACTTCTATGCCAAGGTGCGCCGCGGCATGCCGCGACTGGTGGCGCAATGGCGTGAACTGGGCCAGGATGCCCCGCAACGCCTCGCCCTGCTGCTCGCCGAGACCGCCCGGGTGGTACGCATCGGCCAGCCGGAAGCGACCCCCGACGCCGCCACCCTGAAGGCCTGGAGCGAGGCGAAGAGTGGCGACGAGATCCCGCTGTGGGCCGCGCGAACCGCCACCTTCCTGCTGGTGCAGATGCCCGCCCGGCCCCAGCCCCGTGACAGCGACGAGGCCTGCGCCTGGGCCTACTGCTGGCTGCGCAACCGCGACTTCGACTCCCTGGAGGCAGCGACATCGGCGCTGCCGGCCCACCTGCGCGAGCCGTTGGCAGACGCCCTGCCCGCCGCCTGGCGCGACCGCCAGGGACTGCGACTGATCTAGCGTCTCAAGGCACGCTTCCTGGGCCTGAAGCTCGCGGGCCTGGTGGCCAGGCACTCGACGAAGGTGCGACAAGCTCCATGACAACAACCGCCTCACAAGGATAAGGAAAACAAGATGGAAGTTCCCCTGAGCTGGCAGCTGGCCAAGCTTGCGGTCTCGATCAGCATGGTGCTGGGCCTCGGCGCCATCGCCGTGCGTGTCAGTCCCCGCGTCGCCGGACTGCTGGCGGGTTATCCGCTGGGCACCGCCATCGCCCTGTTCTTCATCGGCCTGGAGCTATCGCCGGGCTTCGCCGCCGAGAGCGCCGTGCACACCCTGGCCGGCTTCACCGCCACCCTGGCATTGGGCGGCGGCTACCTGCTGGCCGGGCGCCGCCCCGGGCTACCCGGCGTAGCGGCCGGCACCGCCGCCGGGCTCGCCGCCTTCCTTGCGGTTAGCCTGGTGCTGACCCGGGTGGAGTTCGACCGCCTCACCGGCACCCTCACCACCCTGGCCGCCATTGCCCTGTTCACCTGGCTCTACCGCCGCGTACCGGACAGCGCGGCCCGCCCCGCCGGGCGCTTCTCCTGGGCTGCCCTGATGGTGCGCGCCCTGCTCGCCGCGGTGATCATCTTCGTGATCACCGGCCTGGCCCATGTGCTGCCGGCCGCCTGGGCCGGGGTGATGGCCGCCTTCCCGGTCACCATGTATCCCTTCCTGGTGATCCTCCACCTGACCCATGGCCCCGGCCCGGTGGCCACCGTGATCAAGCACTATCCAATGGGGCTCGGCGCGCTGCTCTGCTATGCGCTGTGCGTCTCCTTCGCCTACCCCACCCTGGGGCTGGCGCTGGGCACCCTGGCCGGCTTCGCCGTGGCCACCCTGTGGCTCGCCGCCTGGACCCGCCTCCAGGCCTGGCAGGGAGCAAGACGGGCCGCGAGGACTTGACCGAGCGCTTGCTCGGGGCAAAGCTATTCGTTCTGGAGACACCACAACAAGGATTCCCCCATGTTTACCCGCACCATCGAGCCCGCCTTCTACGACACCGATGCCCTGGGCCACGTCAACAATACCCGGCTGCCGGCCTGGTTCGAGCTGGCCCGCAACGACCTCTTCCGGCTGTTCACGCCGGACCTGGACCCGCGCAAGTGGCGGCTGATCATGGCCCGCATGGAGGTCGACTATCGCGCCGAGCTTCAGTATGGCCAGGAGATCGAGATCCGCACCTACGTCTCGCGGCTCGGTAACAGCTCCTTCACCGTCAGCCAGGAGGCGCGCCAGGGCGGCCAGCTCACCAACCTGGGGCACACCGTGATGGTGCACTTCGACCACGAGACCAAGCAGGCCATCCCCATCGAGGGCGAGCTGCGCGAGGCCCTGGAGGCGCACTTCCACGAGGAGCCCGCCGAGGCATGACTCCCGCCGTCAAGCAGCTGGAGAAGGCCGGGGTCGACTTCGCCCTGGCCGAATACGAGCACGATCCGCGCAGCCCCGCCTACGGCGAAGAGGCCGCCCGGACACTGGGCCTGTCGCCGGACGAGGTATTCAAGACGCTGCTGGCCAGGCTCGACGACGGCCGCCTGGCGGTGGCCATCGTGCCGGTATCGCGCAAGCTCGACCTCAAGGCCCTGGCGCGCGCCGCCGGCGCCCGCAAGGCGCAGATGGCCGAGGCCGAGGAGGCCCAGCGAGCCACCGGCTATGTGGTGGGCGGCATCAGCCCGCTGGGCCAGAAGCGCCGCCTGGCCACCTTCCTGGATGCCAGCGCCGAGGCCTTGGCGGCGATCCACGTCAGCGGCGGCCGCCGCGGCCTCGAGATCCGCCTGGCCCCGTCCGACCTGCTCCGGCTGACCGGCGCACGCCTGGCGACGCTGGTCCGCGACTGAGCCGACCGCCCGCTGCCGCTGTCCCACGAGAGACCGGGCAAGCCCGGGCCATGCACCCACAGGAGCCCGCCATGGCCATCCGCTACACCCTCTGGCTGGACCCGGAGGACACCCAGCGCCACCGCGCCATGGAGGCACAGCTGCTGCGCTACTTCATCGAGCGCTTCGCCGACTATCCCCATATCCGCTTGTTCGGCGCCGACCCCTACGATTATGATGCGCCGTTCAATCGACTCCATGACGTGCTGATGGCGCGGGCCGCGGAATACTGCGAGCGGGAGTGGTGCTACGTGCCCACCCCTGAGCAGCTCAATCGCGCCTTCTTCCTGGCCGTTGGCGAGTCCAACAAGTTTCTACGGGACCCCGACGATGGTGATCCAGACCGATAACCCACCAGACCCCAGCAAGCTGGCGATCATCACCGAGCAGCTCGGCCGCGCCCCCCGCGGCATCGAGGCCGTGGCCGCCACCGATGGCGAGGGCACTCCCCTGGTGCTGCGCATGGCGCCGATCGTCGATGGCAAGCCCTTCCCGACCCTCTACTGGCTGAGCTCCGAGCTCCTCAAGGTAGTGATCTCGCGCATCGAGGCCGACGGCGCCATCAAGCGACTCGAGGCCCGCCTGCAGGAAGAGCCCGAGCTGCTCGCCGCCTACCACGCCAGCCACCGCGACTATGTCGCCGCACGCTGGGGGCACATGAGCGAGACACAAAAGGCTGAGGTAATCCGGCTCGGCTATGATGGCGTGCTCACGGAGCGCGGTATCGGCGGCATCACCAACTGGGACCAGGTGCGCTGCCTGCACACCCAGTACGCCCACCACCTGTGCGGCGACAACGTCATCGGCCGCTGGATGGACGCCGAGTATGGCGTCGCCGACTGCCTGCCCTGAAGCACCCGGCGCACCCTCACCCCCCTGACCATAAGATGTTCAAAAAGGAGTCCCCCGATGTATGTCGATACCCATGTCATTGCCAGCCTCGCCCTGATCATCAGCATGCTTGGCATCTCCGTGGTTGGCGCCAAGCTGCTGCGTGAGGCCATGAAGCGCGACGCCGATGCCGCCCGCTGAAGCATAGCCACGTGGTCACGAGGGGCGCCTGATGGCGCCCCTCGTCGTTCTGCTTCCAGCTATTGCGGCAACACGCGGGGCACGCCAGGATGGGCGCTCTTGCCAAGGAGATGAGCATGTCGAGATTCTGCGTCTTTCTGGGCTCACGGGAGGGCCGTGACCCGCAGTACCTGGCCGACGCCCGACGACTGGGCGAGGCGCTGGCGCACCGTGGACACACCCTGGTCTATGGGGGCGCTCGCATCGGGATGATGGGCGCCCTGGCCGATGCCGCCCTGGAGGCCGACGGCGAGGTCATCGGGGTGATGCCCGACCACCTGGTGGAGCGTGAGCAGGCCCACCGCGGCCTGACCCGGCTGATCCATGTGCGCAACATGCACGAGCGCAAGGCCAGCATGGCGGCCCATGCCGACGCCTTCATCATGTTGCCCGGGGGGATCGGCACCCTGGAGGAGTTCTTCGAAGCCTGGACCTGGCACTATCTCGGGCTCCACGACAAGCCCATCGGCGTGCTCGACAGCGAGGGCTTCTACGCGCCGCTGCTGGCCTTTCTCGACAACACCGTGGAACAGGGCTTTCTCAACGCCCGCACCCGCGCCGAGCTGTTCGACGCCAGCGCCCCCCTCGACCTGCTGGACATGCTGGAAGCCCGCCTGGCGCGCTGAGTCAGGCCTCGCCGGCCAGTTCGCGAGTACGCTGGTAGGTGAGCTGCAGCAGCCGGGCATCCTCGCCGGCGCGATGCCGGTGGATGCCCAGCTCCTCGATCAGCGCCTCCTTGGTAGGCTTCCACAGCGCCAACTGCCCCTCATTGAGCAGCTTGCGCAGCGCCTCCAGGCGGAAGGCCGGCAGCATGCCGGCATGATGGAAGAGTAGCGACAACCAGGTATTGTCGTAGCCCCAGCTGTCGCTGTAGCAGATCTTCAACTCGCCGAGCTCGTCATTGAGCCACTGCGCCACCTGGCGCACCGGATACCCCTCGCGCTGCAGGCGTGCACGGCTGATGCCGTGAAGCAGTTCGGCCTTGGGATCCCAGTGGGTCCACTCAGGCAGGGGCTGGATCAGGAAGGCGCAGCTGCTGCCATCGGGGCGAGCCAGCCCCACCTCGATGGGGTAGCTGCCGCGCCCGAATCCGGACGCCTCGATATCGAGCAGGGTCGGTAGCGTCACGGCGGGCAGGGTCCTCGAGGCAGCCACGAAAGGAAGAGCGCCGCCGCAGCGGCACCTCGCAGGCTAGTGTCGCGTCTCGTCTTCCACGCTGTCCAGCGCCTCGCCGAATCCAGCGGCGCGGTCGGCCAGGCACTGCCAGTGGGCGGCACGTTCGGCATCCACCGCCAGACCCAGCTGGCCCTCACGATAGGCGCGCGCCAGGCGCTGGGCAGCCAGCGGATGGCCCGCCTCGCCGGCGCGGGCGTACCAGGTCACGGCGTGGTCGTCACGGCGCGGATAGAGGGCGCAGCCATTCTCGTAGATCTGCCCGGCCTGGTACTGGGCACGAGAGTCGCCAGCGTGGGCCGCCTCGAGCACATAGCGTGCACCGCGGGCCTTGTCCTGAGGTGACAGGCCGCGGTGGAACAGCATGTGCCCATAGGTGGAGAGCGCCGCCGGATGGCCGGCGTCGGCACAGCGCTGAAAGAGATGCATGGTCAGGCGCTGGGTACGCGGCGAACGAGGCAACCAGCGGGTATGGAAGAGCTGCTCCGCCAGGCGGTACTCGAGCCGTGTGAACAGTGATGATGCCTGTGTCATGGCCTTCCACCGAATCCTGTATCGCGAGAAAAAGACACCCGGCACCACCCTGTGCGCGGCGTCTGACATCTGGCCCACCCCGGTCCACGGGGCATAACGGGCGGCCAGCATACGCCCGCCCCCGCAGGGACTCAACCCCGGGCATTGCCGCCCCGTCAGTGCCTGGCTACCATGCCGACTCCATTTCCCGAACCGTGAGGACGCCAGGATGCAGACGCGACCGCTGGGCGATACCGGCATCGAGGTCAGCCGCCTCTGTCTGGGCACCATGACCTTTGGCGAACAGAACAGCGAGGCCGAGGCCCACGAGCAGCTCGAGCGCGCGGTTGCCTTCGGTATCAACTTCATCGACACCGCCGAGATGTACCCGGTGCCACCCAGAGCGGAGACCCAGGGCCGCACCGAGAGCTATATCGGCAGCTGGCTCAAGCGCCGCGGCAGCCGCGACGACGTGATCATCGCCACCAAGGCGGCCGGCCCCGGCCTCGAGCATATCCGTGGCGGCCCGCGGCTGACTCGCGCACACCTCCATCAGGCCATCGACGAGAGCCTTGAGCGCCTGCAGACCGACTACGTCGACCTCTACCAGCTGCACTGGCCAGAGCGGAAGGCCAACTTCTTCGGCAAGCTCGGTTACGTGCATGACCAGGAGGAGGACGCCACTCCGCTGGAGGAGACCCTGGCCGCGCTCAAGGAGCTGGTGGACGCCGGCAAGGTGCGCGCCATCGGGCTGTCCAACGACACCCCCTGGGGCGTGATGCGTGCCCTTCACCTGGCCGAGTCCCAGGGCCTGCCCCGGGTCGCCTCGGTGCAGAATCCCTACAACCTGCTCAACCGCAGCTTCGAGGTGGGCCTGGCCGAGATCGCCCATCGCGAGCGGGTGGGGCTGCTCGCCTACTCGCCGCTGGCCTTCGGCATGCTCTCCGGCAAGTACCTCGACGGCGCCCGCCCGGAAGGTGCCCGGCTGACGCTGTTCGAGCGCTTCCAGCGATACACCAATCCCCAGGCACAGGCCGCCACCGCCGAGTATGTGAGGATCGCCCAGGAGGCCGGCCTCGACCCCGCACAGATGGCGCTGGCCTTCGTCAACTCGCGCCCCTTCCTGACCAGCAACATCATCGGCGCCACCAGCATGGCGCAGCTGGAGAGCAACCTGGCCAGCGAGTCGCTGCGCCTCGACGATGAGGTGCTCGAGGCCATCGAGGACGTGCATCGGCGCTACTCCAATCCCGCCCCCTGAGGCCAACGCTCCGCCTGGCGACTATCACCGCGATAGCCCCTCGGGCGGGGCGCCCTTGGTATACTCGTCCGCGACCCCACCGGATTCAGGAGCGCCCCATGCTGAGCGTGATCTCGCCCGCCAAGACGCTGGACTTCGAGACCCCGGCCACCACGGCCCTGCACACCCAGCCGGACTTCCTCGACCAGAGCCGCGAGCTGATCGAGATCCTGCGCGACTATTCGCCCCAGCGGCTCTCCGAGCTGATGGGCATCAGCGACAAGCTGGCCGCCCTCAACGCCGCGCGCTACGGCGAGTGGCACACCCCCTTCACCCCGCAGAACGCCAAGCCCGCCGCCCAGGCCTTCCAGGGTGACGTCTACGTGGGTCTCGAGGCCGACACCTTCGACGACGGCGACAACGCCTTCGCCCAGGAGCACCTGCGCATCCTCTCCGGCCTCTACGGCCTGCTGCGCCCGCTGGACCTGATCCAGCCCTACCGTCTGGAGATGGGCACCCGGCTCGAGAACCCGGCGGGCAAGGACCTCTACGCCTTCTGGAAGGCGACCCTCACCGCCGAACTCGACCGCGCCGTCGCGGCCAGCGGCAGCCCGGTGCTGGTCAACCTCGCCTCCAATGAGTACTTCAAGGCGGTCGATACCAAGAAGCTCGAGGCGCGGGTGATCACCCCGGTGTTCAAGGACGAGAAGAACGGCAAGCTGAAGATCATCAGCTTCTACGCCAAGAAGGCCCGCGGCCTGATGGCGGCATGGATGATCCGCCAGCGCCTGGACGACCCGGAGGGCCTGAAGGAGTTCGACGTGGCCGGCTACGCCTACAACGCCGCCATGAGCGAGGGCGACACCCTGGTCTTCACCCGCCCCGAGGGTGCCGCCTGAGCCGGCAGGGGAGCCCCGATCGTCGTTGCTTCCCGCCATCGCCGATAAATCGGGCTCCCACGCTACCGGTGGGAGCGCAAATCCTGCGCGAAAGGAGGCCGAAAGCCTCCCAAGGCATCGCGGCTAGGCAAACACCAGCGGCCGTGAGGCGCGAGCCTTGAGGAAACGGCGGTGGGCCTGCTTGAAGCGCTCGTCGTCGCAGCGGTGCAGCCACTCGTAGGCCACCATGTCGGCGCTCACCGCCACCGCTCCCGCCTGCACCATGCGTTCCCGAGCCAGGTGCGCCTCCGCCGCGCGGCGGCTGGCGCAGGCCTCGGTCAGCCAGTAGACCTCGTAGCCCGCCTCAAGCAGTCCGAGCCCGGTCTGCATCACGCAGATATGTGCCTCGGTGCCGCACAGCACCACCTGGCGCCGGCCGCTTTCCGCAAGGGTGGCGGCGAACTCCGGGTTGGCGCAGGCGTCGAAGGTCAACTTCTGCCATAGCCGGTGCCCTGGCAGCGCCTCGAGCAGCCGCGGCTCGCTGCCGCCCAGCCCCTCGGGGTACTGCTCGGTGACCCACACCGGTACCTCGATGGACTCGGCCAGACCGCCCAGCCAGGCCGCCTCGTTCACCGCCTGGTCGCCGTGCTCGATCACCGGCAGCAGACCCGCCTGCAGATCAACGACCAGCAGCAGGCTCTCTTCTCGTTTCAGGCGCATGGCTCTCACTCCCTATTGTTGTCGGCACTACTGTTGTCGGCACTACTGTTGTCGGCACTACTGTTGTCGGCACTACGCTGTCGATTTTAGTGGAGGCCACCAGCATAGCCGCTAGAATGGCCTGACTCGACTCTTCCTCCCCCTGACCGAAGACGACACCCCATGACCACACGATTTACTCATACCTCGCTCTTCCGCCACCTGCTGATCATGCTGGTGGCGGGTTTATTCACTCTGGGCCCGGCCCTGCAGGACGCGGAGGCGCGTCGCCTGGGCGGCGGCAAGAGCTTCGGCACCCAGTCACGCAGCGTTCAGCAGCAGCCGGCCGCGACCCAGAACCAGGCCACCGGCACCCGCGCCACCCAGGGCCGCACGGGATCGCGCATGCCCGGCATGCTGGGCGGGATGCTGGCCGGCGGGTTGCTCGCCGCACTGTTCTTCGGTGGCGCCTTCGATGAACTGCGGCTGATGGATATCCTGGTGGTTGCCGGCATCGCCTTCCTGCTCTTCCGGCTGCTGGCACGCCGGCGGCCGGCCGTGGCGGGTGGCCCCGCGCCAAACGCCGATGAGACGCGCGGCGCAGCCACGGCCCAGTCCTTCCAGGCCAGTGCTGCTCCATCCGCTGGCGCCTTTGCCGGCGAACCCGAGTGGTTCGACCGGGAGCGCTTCCTGGGCGGTGCCAAGGAGCACTTCATGACCCTGCAGCGCGCCTGGGACAACAACGACTTCGCCGGCATTCAGGAGTACGTCACTCCGGAGCTCTACAATCTGCTGCGCGAGGAGCGCGCCCGCCAGCCGGCCAACAACCGCACCGAGGTGGTGCGCCTATTCGCCGAGCTGGGGATGGTCCAGGAGGTGGGGCAGCAGGCCGAGGCCACGGTGATCTTCCACGGCATCCTCGACGAGAACGGTGAGCACAGCGAGTTCAACGAGACCTGGCACCTGATGCGCGAGCTGCGCGATGGCGCCCCCTGGTACGTGCAGGGCATCGAACAGAACGGCTGACACCCGGCCGCCCAACCCGGGCGGCCGCATGACGCCGCCGCTGGCCGGGTGCTATGATCCACGATCAATAACGAACTCGTAGACACCAACAGCACAACGAGGAATCCGGCTTGTCACACTTACCGGTGATCGTCGGCATGGGCGGCGTGAACCCTGCCGGCAGAACCTCGGGCCACCAGGCGTTTCGCCGTACCGTGCTCGACGCCCTGCCCGCGGAGGAACAGGCCCGCACCCTGCTCGGCCTGGCCGCCATGATGCGCCTGGCCAGCGGCCAGGAGGACGGCAGCTGGCAGGACGCCGAAGGGCACACCCTGGACCCCGGCGCCATTGTCGAGCAGACCCGCCAGCAGGTCCTCGACCATACCCTGATCCGCCGCATCGAGGACCCGCGCTTCAACGACGAGGGCCTGCCTGCCAATCGTCGAGCCAGCCTGGCGTTGGACGCGCCACTCACCTTCCGCATCCGGCGTCGCCAGCTGCCCCAGGACCTGCCGGCCACCTGGCAGGTGCGCGAACTCGACCGCAAGCTGCTCGAGGTGACGGTGCCCGCCGGGGAGATGGACGTGATGCTCCCCGAGCACCGCCCCGCCCAGGTGCGTGCTGCCGGCCAGCTGCCCAGCGGCTTCGAGCCCAGCCAGCTCTACCGCAGCGTACACCATCCGCGCGGGCTCTCCATGGCCATCTTCGCCGCCAGCGACTGCCTGGGCGACAGCGGCCTCGACTGGGACACCCTGCGCGACCGGCTCGATCCCGACGAGGTCGCCGTCTACGCCGGCAACTCCATCGGCCAGCTCGACGACGAGGGTTGGGGCGGCCTGCTCAAGAGCTTCGTCTCCGGCAAGCGTGCCACCTCCAAGCAGATGCCGCTGGGCTACGGCCAGATGCCCGCCGACTTCCTCAACGCCTATGTGCTGGGCAGCGTGGGGGGCACCGGTGCGGCCATGGGCGCCTGCGCCAGCTTCCTCTACAACCTGCGCTTGGGGGTCGACGACCTCCGCGCCGGACGCCGCCGGGTGGTGATGGTGGGCACCGCCGATGCCCCGGTCACCGCGGAGATCATCGAAGGCTTCCGCACCATGGGGGCCCTGGCCGACGACGATAGCCTGCGCGCCCTGGATGCACTGGAGCTGTTGACCGACGCCGACTACCAGCGCGCCTGCCGCCCCTTCGCCCGCAACTGCGGCTTCACCATCGCCGAGTCCAGCCAGTTCGTGATGCTGATGGATGATGCACTGGCCCTGGAGGTGGGTGCCGAGATCCTCGGCAGCGTGCCGGACGTCTTCGTCAATGCTGATGGGTGGAAACGCTCGATCTCCGCGCCGGGCATCGGCAATTACATCACCCTGGGCAAGGCCGCCTCCTTGGTGCGAGAGATGCTCGGTGAACAGGCCCTGCGCGAGCGCACCTTCGTCCAAGCCCACGGCACCAGCACGCCCAAGAACCGGGTGACCGAATCCCATGTCTTCGACCTGGTGGCGCGGGCCTATGGCATCGAGGCATGGCCGGTGGTTGCGGTGAAGGCCTTCGTCGGTCACTCCCAGGGCAGCGCCGCCGGCGACCAGCTGACCAACGCCCTGGGCAGCTTCGCCCACGGCCTGCTGCCCGGCATCCCCACCCTGGACGCCGTGGCAGACGACGTTCATGCCGAGCGGCTGCGGCTCTCACGCGAGGCCATGCGCTTCTCCGCGGACGCCGCCTTCATCAACGCCAAGGGCTTCGGCGGCAACAACGCCACCGGCGTATTGCTCTCCCCGGCCGTGACCGAGCGCCTGTTGGTGCAGCGCCACGGCGAGGCCGCCGTTGCCGCCTGGCAGGTACGCCGCGAGGCGACCCGCGAGGCCGCCATCGCCTACCGACGACAGGCCGACCAGGGGCGCTTCGCGCCGCGCTACCGCTTCGGCGAGGGCGTGCTGGAGGGACCGGAGCTCACGCTCAGCGACACCGAGATCCAGATCCCCGGCTATGCCCGCCCGGTCTCCCTGGCAGTGGACAACCCCTTCGGACGACTCGAGGAGTGACGGCGATGAACACCGCGATATACCCCGGCACCTTCGACCCCATCACCAACGGCCACTTCGACCTGATCGAGCGCGCCTCTCGACTCTTCGACAAGGTGGTGGTGGCCATCGCCACGAGCCCCGGCAAGGGCCCGGCGCTGGATATCGATACGCGGATCGCCCTGGCACGGGAGGTCACCGCCGGACTCGACAACATCGAGGTGGTCGGCTTCTCGGGGCTGATGACCGAATTCATGCAGCAGCAAGGCGCGCGCGTGCTGCTGCGGGGCCTGCGTGCGGTCTCCGACTTCGAGTACGAGCTGCAGCTTGCCAACATGAATCGTGCCCAGATGCCGGAACTCGAGACCGTATTCCTGACCCCGGCAGTGGAGAACTCCTATATCTCCTCCACCCTGGTGCGCGAGATCGCCAAGTTGGGCGGCGACGTATCGCAACATGTCCACCCCAGGGTCGCCGCGGCGCTGAAGAGTCTTTACAATACCTGACTACAAGGCTCGGGATTGCACCGAGCAGATCCCGACGACCGCGGCCAGCGACTTCCGTGAGGTACCCCCATGGCCCTGATGATCACCGACGAGTGCATCAACTGCGATGTCTGCGAACCCGAGTGCCCCAACGGCGCCATCTCGCCCGGCGAGGAGATCTACGTCATCGATCCGGAGCTGTGCACCGAGTGCGTCGGCCACTACGACGAACCGCAGTGCCAGCAGGTGTGCCCGGTAGACTGCATTCCCCTCGACCCCGAGCGCGAGGAGAGCCGTGAGGAACTGATGGCCAAGTATGAGCGCATCACCGCCGCCTGACGGTCTCCCGCGCAGACACACGATCACCGATACAACGACGCCCCGCTCCTGAGAGCGGGGCGTCGGCGCTTCTATATATCGCTGCGACGGTGACAACACCTTGAGCCTGGCGGCTTAGAGCTCGTCGGCGCGCCTGCTTACCGTGCAGCCCAGGCAGCGGCGGAAGGCCGCCTCGGCCGGGGTCTTGATCAGCGTCTCGGCGGCGGTATCCACGCCGCCACCCAGGGCGGTGAAGGGCAGCGTGACCAGGAACACCGCCGTGCCACCCACGGTGGCCGCCGCCAGCAGCGGCCGCGCGATCACCGCGTCGGCGATCATCGCCCCGCCACTCGGCTGGGCCTCCGCACGCTGCTCCTGGGCCACCGCCGGGGTGGTGCCCAGCAGCGTCACCATCGCCAGCGCGAAGAAAATCAAGGTCCGCTTGCCCATCGCTTTCATTCCCCTGCTCCCTGCAGTCTCTGCTGCCGTTGTCTTCCTGCCAGTACCAGCCAACCGATCTATCGGGTATGGCACTAACCATTGTTAGCTTCTAGAATGCCCGAGGTTACATCCTTTCACAGGATCTTACATCAGGGTAGACGGCTTTCGCCGCTTGCCCAACCCGCAGGCGCTGCCTGCACCACCACCATGCAATGGAGCGCATGATGAAACGTCTGATCGCCACCGCCGCCCTGGCCACCCTCGTCGCCAGCCCCGCCTTCGCCCAGAGCTATCAGTACAACCCCAACGAGGGGCCGTATGTGGGTGCTGGGCTGGGGTACACCAAGATGGATAACGACACTCTCGACCTACTTGATTCTGCTGGTGCTAATACAGATGACAGCGACACTGGCTACAAGCTGTTCGTTGGTTACCAGTTCAATCCGAATTTTGCTGTCGAGGCCAGTTATCTCGATTTTGGAGATTTTGAGGCCAATGGAGTCCTCAATGGCGACCCCGCTGATGCCAAATTAAGTGCTGAAGGTTTTGGTTTTGCCCTGGTAGGTAAACTGCCCATTCAGAATGGCTTTAGTGTCTACGGTAAACTCGGCATGGTTGCCTGGGATGGTGACATCAGTGCCAACTTAACCGACGCGAATAATCAGCGCTGGAATCTCTCTGGAAGCGAAGACGGCACCGATCCATTCTACGGTATCGGCGCCGAGTATGAGGTAGAGCGCATCCTGATGCGCGCCGAGTTCGAGCGCTACGATATCAGCGAGAGCGGCGAAGACTTCGAGATCGATATGATCTCCGCCAGCATCGGCTACCGCTTCTAAGCGATAAACGAGCCTAGCTGCCACAACCGCCCCGCCCCAGCGCGGGGCGGTTGCGTTATATGTCGCCGCCGGCCATGCTGCGCGGCTGGCAACCCTCGGGAGCCCATCGTGAGCCGCTCGGAACCTTCGTCACCGACGTCCGCGCGCCGGCGCATCCTGACGCTGGCCTGGCCGATCATCCTCTCCAATATCACTGTGCCGCTGCTGGGGCTGGTGGATACTGCCGTGGTCGGCCACCTGCCGGACTCACGCTACCTGGCCGCGGTGACCCTGGGTGCCACCCTGTTCAGCTTCCTCTACTGGGGCTTCGGCTTCCTGCGCATGGGCACCACCGGGCTCACCTCCCAGGCGGTGGGCCGCGAGAACGACAGCGACGTGCGCAACCTGCTGGGCCAGTCGCTGCTGCTGGCAGCGGGCATCGGCGCCGCGCTGATCCTGCTCTCGCGGCCGCTGATCACGCTGGGGCTGTGGCTGCTCGATGGCAGCGAGGTGGCCACGGCACTGGCCGCCGAGTATGCCGAGATCCGCATCCTCTCGGCGCCGGCAGTGCTCGCCAACTACGCCATCCTCGGCTGGTTCCTGGGCCAGCAGAACTCGCGGGTGACCCTGGCGATCCTGGTGCTGACCAACGGCGTCAATATCGTGCTCGACCTGGTGTTCGTGGTGGGCCTGGGCATGACCAGCGACGGCGTGGCCTGGGCCACGGTGATCGCCGACTACACCGCACTCGCCTTCGGCCTGTGGCTGGTCTCGCGCCAACTCAGGTGGCTCTCGGGGCGCTTCCTGCGTAGCCGGCTGCTGGCGCTTGCCGCCTACGGCGAGCTCTTCTCGGTCAACGCCAATCTCTTCGTGCGCACACTGGGGCTGCTGTTTGCCATGGCCTTCTTCACTTCCCGGGGCGCGGCCCAGGGCGACACCGTGCTCGCCGCCAACGCCGTGCTGCTGCAGTTCATCATGCTCACCAGCTACGCCCTGGACGGCTTCGCCCATGCCGCCGAGGCCCTTACCGGACGCTCGGTGGGGGCCAGGCGCTGGAAGGAGTTCGCCCAGGCGGTGCGCGGCGCGGCCTGGTTCTCGCTGGCCACTGCCGGCCTCGCCTCGCTGGCCTTCGCCCTGGGCGGCGAGGCGCTGATCGCCCTGCTCACCGGCCTGCCGGAGGTACGGGAAACCGCCGCCAGCTACCTGCCGTGGATGGTCGCCATGCCGCTGCTCGCGGTGTGGAGCTACCTGCTGGACGGCGTCTTCATCGGCGCCACGGCGATCCGCGAGATGCGCAACAGCATCTTCGCCGGCCTGGCCGTCTACCTGCCGGCCTGGTGGCTGGGCCAGGCGCTGATGCCGGAGGCCCTCACCAACCATGGCCTGTGGCTGGCCTTCACGCTGTTTACCCTGGTGCGCTCGGCGACGCTGATCGCCTACTACCGCCAACGCCGGCGCAGCGACTGGTGTGAGAGGCCTGGACCGTTGGCAGCGAAATAACGCAAGATACTGACGCTGCGCTACTTTCTGTGCTGGACCACCAAGAACACTCACAACAGTAAGGGAACGCTATGCTCAAGGCCCTCTCGAGACCGGCGGTGAAGCTGGTCGAACGCTATCTGCCCGACCCCTATATCTTCGTGCTGCTGCTGACCATCATCGCCGCGGTGGCCGCCATCGCCGTGGAGCGCCAGACACCGCTGGCGGTGATGCGCATGTGGGGCGACGGCTTCTGGAACCTGCTGACCTTCTCGATGCAGATGCTGCTGGTGCTGGTCACCGGCTTCATGCTGGCCAGCTCCCCGCCCGTCAAGAAGCTGCTGCAGCGCCTGGCCGCCCTGGCCAAGGGCCCCGGCGGCGCCATCCTGCTGGTCACCTATGTATCGCTGGCGGCCAGCTGGATCAACTGGGGCTTCGGCCTGGTGGTGGGTGCGCTGTTCGCCAAGGAGCTCGCTCGCCTGGTGCGCGTCGACTACCGCCTGCTGGTGGCCAGCGCCTACTCCGGCTTCGTGGTGTGGCACGGCGGCCTGGCCGGTTCGGTACCGCTGACCATCGCCACCGAGGGTCACTTCAGTGTCGACCAGATCGGCGTGATCGGCACCGGCTCCACCGTCTTCGCCTTCTTCAACCTGGCCATCGTGGTGATGCTGTTCATCGCCGTACCGCTGGTCAACCGCATGATGCTCCCCGACGAGAACGAGAGCGTCTTCATCGATCCCAAGCTGCTGGGTGAGGACGAGGAGGAGCGCGTGCGCATCACCCGCCCCGCCGAACGCATGGAGAACAGCGTGGTGCTGGCCTGGCTGGTAGGTATCCCCGGCCTGATCTACCTGATCGACCACTTCTTCCTGCGCGGCGGAGGCCTCAACCTCAACATCGTCAACTTCCTGTTCCTGTTCCTGGCCATCGTGCTGCACCGCACCCCGCGCAGCCTGCTGACCAGCCTGCAGGAGGCGATCAAGGGCGGCGCCGGCATCGTCATCCAGTTCCCCTTCTACGCCGGGATCATGGCGATCATGGTGCAGTCCGGCCTGGCGGCGACCCTCTCCGAGGGGCTGGTCTCCTTCGCCACCGAGACCACCCTGCCCTTCTGGACCTTCATCAGCGCCGGCATCGTCAACCTCTTCGTGCCCTCCGGGGGCGGACAGTGGGCGGTGCAGGCGCCGGTGATGCTGCCCGCCGCCGAGGCCCTGGGGGTGGAGATCCCGCGGGTGGCCATGGCCGTGGCCTGGGGTGATGCCTGGACCAACCTGCTGCAGCCCTTCTGGGCGCTGCCGGTGCTGGGTATCGCCGGCCTCAAGGCCAAGGACATCATGGGCTTCTGCCTGATCCAGCTGGTCATCACCGGGGTACTGATCTCCATCGGCCTGACCTGGTTCTGACGTTCGCTCCCTCCCCACGCAAAACGCCTTGTCCCCAGGTAGGGGGCAAGGCGTTATGCTGTGGATAACACACAAGGAGACCACTCATGGACGCCCACCCCCTGCCCGGCCAGCATGAGCTATCGATGACCGTGCTGATGACCCCCGACATGGCCAACTTCAGCGGCAAGGTACACGGCGGCGCTATCCTCAAGAAGCTCGACGAGGTGGCCTACGCCTGCGCCAGCCGCTACGCCGGCCACTACGTGGTCACCCTCTCGGTGGACCAGGTGCTGTTCAAGCAGCCGATCCACGTCGGCGAGCTGGTCACCTTCCTGGCCTGCGTCAACCACGTCGGCCGCTCCTCCATGGAGATCGGCGTCAAGGTGGTGGCCGAGGACATCCAGAACAAGCTGATCCGTCACACCAACAGCTGTTACCTGACCATGGTGGCGGTGGACTCCGACGGCAAGCCGGCCCCCGTGCCTCCGCTCAGGCTGGAGACGAAACTGCAGAAGCTGCGCTTCGAGAAGGCCGCCCTGCGCAAGAAACTGCGCAAGCAGGCCGAGGAGGAGGAGCGCCGCACCCAGGACGAGCACGGCGCCAGGGAAGGGAGCGACTAGCCACAGTCCAGGGAGGCGATGGTGTCCGTCTCGTCGAGGTGGACGTTGAGGCGATCGGGCCGATGGTCGAGGGTCACCGCCTCGCCGGGGCGAATCACCCGCATGGCGGCCGCCCCGCTCTCGTCGCGGATCGCTTCGCCGAGCGCCTCGCTGTAGGCGCGGCCGACACGGTCCTGGACGCGCTCCGCGCCGCACTCGCCGCTGGCCTCCACCCGGGGCGGCGGTGGGGCCGGATCAGGGCTCGGTGCCGCATTCATGCTGCTGCAGCCGGCCAGCAGCAGGCCAACCACAAGCGGCGAGAGTCTCGTCATGAACATCTGGGTTTCCTTGCCTGGGTTTCTATCCTGGGTTTCTATCTCAGAAGCGATAAAAAACGCCGAAGCGACAGACGCTCCGGCGGTACGCCCCCCTGGGGGTGGGAATCAGTCGCTGGCGTCCTGGATCGCCTCGCCGCCCCGTTCGATATCCTGGCCGGCACCGCGGATAGTATTGCAGCCGGAGAGCAGCGACACGGCGAACAGCGCCGCCATCAGCATCAACAGTGATCGTTTCATGGGGCTCTATCTCCTTGCGGATTCGGGGTGTTGCAAAGGTTAATTTAGCAGCTAACGGCACGCCATGCCCTACCCGATCAGCAAGCGCAGAATGATCGCCACGATCACCGCCACGGTGAGCCACTTGACCACGAAGGCCCCGCGGGGACTGACATTGACCTTCACCGCCAGCCAGGCCCCGGTCATGCTTCCCGCCGCCAACAGCAGGCCGTAACCCCAACGCACCTGGTCATTGACCAGAAAGAGCACCAGCGCCGGCAGGGTATAGACCAGCACGATCAGCACCTTGAAGACATTAACCTGGGCCAGGTCGATCTTGAGCATCCGGTAGAGCACCACGATGAACAGGATGCCCACCCCCACCTGGATGAAGCCGCCGTAGAGCCCGATGCCGAACATCGCCAGGTAGATCGCCGGAGTCAGCCGCTCGGGCGTCAGCGGACGGGTGTCCAGGCGCGGCTGGGGCAGCAGCATGAGCAGTGCCGACCCCGCCATCACCACGATCAGGATCGCCTCGAACAGGGCATCGCCGGTGCGCAGGGCCAGCCAGGCCCCGACCAGCGAGCCAACCACTGCCGGCACCGAGAGGCGTAGCGAGAGGCCCACATGGCGCGCCCCGGCACGGAAGAAGTTGTAGACCGCCGAGACGCTCTGCAGCGCGATGGAGACGCGGTTGGTGCCGTTGGCCTCCTGGGGTGGCAGGCCCAGGAACATCAGCAGCGGCAGGGTGAGCATGGAGCCGCCAGCGGAGAGCACATTGATGAAGCCGGCCAGGGTGCCGATCAGCAGCAGGGCCAGCGCCTCGATCAGGGTCATGGGAGCGTCCTTTCGGGGTCGGGCTGCACAGCTTAGCCGCCCGGGCAGCCCGGGAAAACTCCCGGCGGTTCTGTGTCAGCGGTTCTGTGGCATGATACCAGTCAGGCGATACCGCTCGTTGATTACCCGGGAGAGCCCTGATGGACCACTTCGAGCCAGACCCCCGCCTGGTGGAAGACAGCTATCCGGTCACCGAGCTGCCGCTGTGCCAGCTGCGGCTGATGAACGATACCCGCTTTCCCTGGCTGCTGCTGATCCCGCGCAAGCGGGGTATCAGCGAGGTCTTCGAACTGGACGAGGCGGAGCAGCAGCAACTGTGGCGGGAGGCGGGGCGGATCGGCCAGGCCTTCAAGACGCTGATGGAGGCCGACAAGCTCAATGTCGCGAGCCTCGGCAACGTGGTGGCACAGCTGCATGTGCACCTGGTGCTGCGCCGGGAGGGTGACGACGCCTGGCCGGGACCGGTGTGGGGCCAGGGCGAGGCCACTCCCTACGACCTCGACGGCCTTGCCGCCATGCGTGACCGAGTATTGGCCATGATCGAGGGGCTCGACCTGCGCCCCGAGGCGGCAAAGGCCAGCTGAGGGCCACCGGCCGATACCGGGCCTGCCGAGCGGCGGTCAGTCACTGGCGGCAAGCCTGGCGGCGATCTCCGCCGTCAGCCGCTCCAGGGTGCTCGGTGGCAGGACACGCCCGCCGCGGGTGGCGGTCAGCGCAAGCTGGCTGCCCTCTCCCCGGGCCTCGACACGGACCAGTACTCGATAGCCAGGCCAGCGCGAGAACACCGCCTCCAGCCGACCCAGAGAGGCGTCGGCGTGGCGCACCACATAGCCGCCTGCCATCAACGCCTCGGCGGCGGCCTCCAGGGCCGCATCCGGCGGCGCGGCGAGCATCAACTCGGTGGGCGACGCCGCGGGCCGCGGGGTGGCGCACCCGGCGAGCAGCAGGGCCACCAGCAGCATGATCGGCAGACGACTCATGGCGCACTCCCGGCCCGCATGGCGCGGTGCAGGTCACTGCAGAAGGCCGCGGTGCTGGCACTGCGTGTCTCCACCAGCTCGCCGCGCCAGTCGATGATCTGCAGGTCGCGACTGACCCGCACCTCACTTCCGCTCACCAGCAGCGAGACCCGCTCCAGCTGGGTGGCGTCGCGGGTCAGGCTGCCCACCCCGCCGAAGCCGATCATCACCCCGCCGCCGATGCCGCCACTGCCCCCGCCGAGGCCGATGCCGCCGAACACCCCGTGACGCCCCCCGGAAGCGTAGCGATCACCGTAGCCGGGCAGGATACGGGTACGCTCGGCGCTCACCAGTGCCGGGGCAGTGGCGGTATGGCGGATCAGGAAGCCGTCATCCTCCAGGGCGACCACCGCGCGACGCAGGATCTCGCCGGGAGGCTCGGCCACAGCCGGCCAGCGGCAGGCCGCCGCGGGTGGTGGCTCCGCTATCGGCAGGGTCGCGGGAACGGTCTGGCAGCCGGCCAGCGCCAGCATGAAGAGCAACGGCCAGGGACGCATGGTCTCTCTCCCGAGGTTGGACAGCTCCAGTGTAGGCCAGGGCAATCGCAGTTACCGACAGGGTGATGGCGAAAGGCGCCGGGAACAGCCTTGAGCGGTACTGCCATCTGCGATTGCCCCGCACTGTAGGCGCGGCGGGGTGACGCAGGTCACTTGAAATCGGCATCGCCCGCCATGATGTCATGCAACACGGCTATCATGGCCATGGTCAGGATTCGCTGGCCGCTATCTGGCGGCACGCTGATCATGGATACCCAAGCGACCAAGGAGGCATTCGCATGAGCGACACCAACCGTATCGGCCTGCACGAGGCCAGCGCCAGCCAGCTGGCCGAGAAACTCAACGAGCTGCTGGCCAACTACCAGATCTTCTACATGAACGTGCGCGGCTACCATTGGAACGTGAAGGGCCCGCAGTTCTTCCAGCTCCACGAGAAGTTCGAGGAGCTCTATACCGACCTGCTGACCAAGGTCGACGAAGTCGCCGAGCGCATCCTCACCCTGGGCCACCAGCCGGTGCACGCCTACAGCGACTACGTCGAGATTTCGCGCATCAAGGAGGCCAAGAACGTCTCGGACGGCAAGACCTGCGTCGAGGGCGTGCTGGCAGGCTATCAGGTGCTGATCGAGCTGCAGCGCGAGATCCTCTCCCTGGCCTCGGATGCCGACGACGAGGGCACCGCCGCCCAGGCCGGCGACTATATCCGCGAGCAGGAGAAGACCGTATGGATGCTGGCCAGCTACCTGGCCTGATCCGGAAGCAGGGTTTCTCTCACGACAACGCCGGGCCCCAGGCCCGGCGTTGTCGTGTCTGGCTGGCGCGGCGCTCAGGCCGCGGGGCGAGCCAGGTCTTCGACCAGGGCACGCAGCAGCGTCCAGAACTCCTCAACCGAGGCGACCTCGACACGCTCGTCCGGCGAGTGGGCGCCGCGGATCAGCGGGCCGAAGGAGATCATCTCCAGCTCGGGATACTTGCCGCCCAGGATGCCGCACTCCAGCCCGGCATGGATCACCTTGACCGCCGGGTCGCTGCCCAGCCGTTCGCGGTGCACCCGCTGGAAGCGCGTAAGCAGCTCGCTGCCCGGCTGCGGTGTCCAGCCTGGGTAGCCGTTCTCGATGCGCACCCGGGCGCCGATCAGCTCGAATAGCGCACGCAGGCGGTCGGCCAGGTCCCGGGTGGCACTGTCGCGCAGCGAGCGTACCAGGGCGCCGAGCTGGAAGCGTCCTTTCTCGAGGCTGACCACCCCGAGGTTATTGGAGGTCTCGACCACGCCGGGCACCTCCTGGCTCATGCGCTCGACGCCGCAGGGTGCGGCGTGCAGGGCGGCCAGCAGCAGGTGGGTCGCCTGGGGATTGAGCGGCTCGTCGGCGGGCCTCTCGGTCGCCTCGAGGGTCAGCGAAAGCCCATCGTCGACCCCGGCCAGCTCGGCGCGCAGGGTGGCCTCGAGGGCTGCCATCTCGGCCGTGGCAGCCTCGCGCTCCTCCTCGGGCAGCGCCAGCACGGCGAAGGCCTCCCGTGGCAGGGCGTTGCGCAGGGTGCCGCCCTGGTAGCTCACCAGGCGGGCATCGAAGCGCTCCAGGGCGCGCAACGCGCGGACCAGCAGCCGGTTGGCGTTGCCCAGCCCCTTGTGGATATCGATTCCCGAGTGGCCGCCGCGCAGGCCGGTGAGCGACAGCCGCAGCGCCACCTCGTCGTCGGCCATCGCCGCGGTCGGCAGCTGCGCCTCCACCACCACATCGGTGCCGCCGGCACAGCCGATGAACACCTCGCCACGATCCTCGGAGTCGAGGTTGAGCAGGTAGTGCCCGGTAAGCCAGCCTTCGGCGAGGTTGAGCGCCCCGCCCATGCCGGACTCCTCCTCCAGGGTGAAGAGCGCCTCCAGCGGGCCATGCTCGAGGTCATCGGCCTCGAGGATCGCCAGGGCGGCGGCCACACCGAGGCCGTTGTCGGCGCCCAGGGTGGTGCCGCTGGCGCGCAGCCAGCCATCGTCGCCAAGGCGGGTCTGGATGGGGTCGCGGGTGAAGTCGTGGGGGTGGTCGCTGTTGGCCTGGGGAACCATGTCCAGGTGGCCCTGGAAGATCACCCCCGGGGCGGCCTCGCGGCCAGGAGTCGCGGGCTTGCGGATCAGCAGGTTGCCGAAGGCATCGCGCTCGTGGGCGAGGCCCCGGGCGTCGGCCCAGGCCTCTAGACGCTCCGCCAGGGCGGCCTCGTGGCCGGAGGGGCGCGGGGTCTCGCACAGGGTGCGGAAGTGACGCCACAGCGGCTGCGGCGCGAGCCGATCGAGATGTTCGTTCATGGTGATCCCTTGCTGAGTAACCGATCTACCTTACTCAGCCCGCTCCGGCAGGGGAAGCGGTGGCCGACTCCAGTCAGGGTTATCGCAGATGAAAGCACCGCTCAAAGCTATCCCGGCGACAGGCCCCGGAACGCCGGACCGTCGAGTGGGCGCTGTGAACCCTCCCTGGGCGTATATGGAGTCCTCCCCGTTTGCAAGCACGAGGCACGATGGTCGGTAGGTACGACTGCACACGTATATCCGGTCTCGTTAATGATGCTCTGATGAGCATCGGACCTTGATGGGC
>NZ_JAJSPA010000042.1:0-31093 GCF_021282295.1 Halomonas sp. G15
GGGCCTCGTCGACGTTGATATCGCTGATGGTCATATCACCGCATAGGTGTGCCGAATGATGCTGTGCACTATGCCAGAAAAATCAGCTGGTTGGCGATACCCCATCCGCAGCCACCTGAATAGTTACGTTAATTTTTTCGCACAGCAAAAGTAAATTTTCCACGACTTCTAAAATGCGAATTTGCTCATTTAATGGGGGTAACGCGATAGCAAGCTGGTTTATTTTATCCCTAGAAACATTTTTCATCGAGTGGCTTGTTCCACCAGCAACACTTGAGTAATACTCTCTGGCATAAGCACTATTGTTGAATATGTTGATATATGGTGGATAAATCTTTTTTGATAATACCACTCTTATTATTTTATCACTCAGCATTAGCTTTTCTGGGGAGGTTGTTGGCACGATGACCGAGCGAGCAACGAGGTCTGCTGTATTGGCTCTGGATATCAAGAAGTCACTGGGCCTGACTTCGAGCTCTTTCCTCGGCGACAAGCTGTCCGGTAACCCTTTATTTTCATTGGGATTAAACTTCCCCCATGAAACAGCGCTAACCTTCAATACGCCCCAGCCATCTTCACTACGAGGCGCGCTGTTACATTGAGGGCTCCAGCCGGACTCTGAGTACAGCGTGAGGCTTTCTAGCCTACACCATTCCCAATTTTTTGGGATGTCGAAAGGTATAGTTTCCTCCTGCATTTTCGGGGTCACTTTCGACTTCTTGATCTTTCTTTCCTTGATAAGCCTTGTCTTTTCCTCAGCGATCTTCTCCAGCAACACGCTGGCGGGTTCGTCGTTCGGGTCCTGCTCCACCAACCTCCCCATGACTGCTAGCTGAAGGATGGCTTGCTTGAGCTTGTCTATGCTGGCTTCTGTGGTGAAGAGGGTGTCGAAATGCTCGGCCAAGCGGGCCCAGTTCTCGGCCACTTCCGCGGCATCGGCAGAGCAGGTGAGGGCGTCGAGGAGGGTGTCGACCAGCACCTCATGGGCTTCCAGCTGATCGCCGACCTGCTGCTCCAGCCGGTCGCAGAGGGCCATGAGCTCGTCGACTTTTTTGACGATGCGATGTTGCTCGCTTTCTCCTGGGAAAGGAATTAAGAATTTGCTGAAATCGGCGCCTGATAAGTTAGGCTGGGCTGTTCCATTGTCATATCGCCTTATCATGAGCTCTGATATGGGCGCCTTAAGATAAAGCTCGGTGTAATTGACGAGAAGTGAAAGATATGGGCGGGCTATGATTAGAGATGATGCGACTGCACCCCTTTCGATATTCCTTACCACTCCGAACTTTCCAAGAGAACCCCGAAGACAGAAGAGAATATCTCCATCTCGGAATTTTCCACTGCGAAGAAGGTTGAACTTTTCTTCTGTGATAAAAGTCAGCTCACTGGTATTTATCGAGTGGTTTTGCAAGTGCCCTGCGTTGACAAATGGGACCCCCGTTTCCACAAGGGATGACTTGTTTGGATAGTTTTTACTCCTGTCTCCGTTCTCCAGTTCGCAAAGGTCACCAAGCCGTACCCATTCCCAGCTATCAGGCAGTTCAAACGGCCTATCTTCCTCGGTAATCTCCGGCAGCTTCTTCGGCTTCTTGATCTTCCCTTCCTTGACTAGCCGGTCCTTCTCCTCGGCGATGCGTTCCAGCAGCACGCTGGCGGGCTCGTCGTCGGGATCCTGCTCCACCAGCTTGCCGCGCACGGCGAGCTCCAGGATCAGCTCGCGAAGCTTCTTGATGCCGGTAAGGTCGATCTTCCCGTTGCGACCGCGTCCGGCGGTGCTCTTGTGGGTCACGGCACCGGTCCAGAGATCGAGGTGCTCGGTGATCAGCTCTCGCGCGCTCATGGCTGCTCCTCTTGTTGCTGCTTCTGTTGCTGCTGCTGGGAGGCATGGCCCAGGGCGTCGCCGAGGATCTCCTTGAGCTGGTCGCGCAGCTCCTGGATCTCGGCCTGCTGCTGGGCGTATTGCGCCAGCAGCTCGTCCGGGTCGTGGCTGACCTGCTCGCCCTGGTAGGGGTTCTTGATATCCAGGTTGTAATGGCGCGCCTTGATCTCCTCGATGGGTACCCGCCAGGCCTGGTGGGTCTCCTCCCGGGTAGCAAAGCCGTCACTCTCGTTACCCCACCAGTCGATCTCGGCCTGGAACTCCTCGACCATCATGGGGCGGGTCTTGCTGTAGTTCTTCACGCCCTCGGGGTAGGGGTGCTCGTAGTACCACACCGCCTCGGTGGGCCGGCCCTTGGTGAAGAACAGCAGGTTGGTCTTGATGCCTGTGTAGGGATTGAACACCCCGTTGGGCAGCCGGACGATGGTGTGCAGGTTGCACTCGCTGAGCAGCTTCTCCTTGAGGCGGGTCTTCATGCCCTCGCCGAACAGGAAGCCGTCGGGCAGCACCACGGCGGCGCGGCCGCCCTCCTTGAGCAGGTGGATGAACAGCGTCATGAAGAGGTCGGCGGTCTCGCGAGTGCGGAAGGCCTGGGGGAAGTTGGTCTCGATGCCATCCTCCTCCATGCCGCCGAAGGGCGGGTTGGCGACGATGACATCCACCCGTTCCTTGGGGCCCCAGCTGATCAGCGGGCGCGCCAGGGTGTTGTCATGCTTGACCTGGTCGGGCACCTCGATGCCGTGAAGGATCAGGTTGGTGGTGGCCAGCAGGTGGGGCAGCGGCTTCTTCTCCACCCCGTGGATGGTGCGCTGCAGGGTCTGCTCGTCCTGCGGCGTCGTCACGTAGTGCTTGCGCTTGTGATCGATGGTGCAGGTGAGGAAGCCACCGGTGCCGCAGGCCGGGTCCATCACGCTCTCGTCGAGCTTGGGATCGACCCGGTCCACCATGAAGCGGGTCACCGCCCGCGGGGTGTAGAACTCGCCGGCGTTGCCGGCGCTCTGCAGGTCCTTGAGGATCTGCTCGTACATGTCGCCCAGCTCGTGGCGTTCGCTGGCCTTGTTGAAGTTCACGCCGTCCTGCAGCTTGTTGATGACCTGACGCATCAGCTGGCCGGACTTCATGTAGTTGTAGGCGTCCTCGAAGACGTTGCGTATCACCACGCCGCGATAGTCGTCGCCACGGGCCTGGAGCTGCTGCAGGCCCGGGAAGAGCATGGTGTCGACGAACTCCTTGAGCTCGTCGCCGGTCATGCCCTCGGGGTCGGCGGCCCAGTGCCGCCAGCGCAGCGGCTCGGGGATCGGTGAGCGGTAGTCCTCGTTGAACATCTCCCACTCCTGCTCCCGGTCGTCGAAGATCTTCAGGAACAGCATCCAGACCAGCTGGCCGATGCGCTGGGCGTCGCCGTCCACGCCGACGTCCTTGCGCATGATGTCCTGGATGGACTTGATGGTGGTGGAGATGCTCATGGGCGAGTGGCTTCCTTGGTATTCGTGACGGATGCAGGCTCATCCACAGGGGAGGGCCGGCATCGGGTTGTGGATAGGCGTCGGGCGACAGGATAGCGATCAGCCGCCGGACTGGTAGAGGGCGTCTTCGAGTTCGTGGACCGCGCGGGTATAGCCGGGCTTGCCGCCGAAGGCCTGGACCAGCTCCATGGGGGCGCCGATCTCGCTGAAGGGCGCCAGGGTGAGCACCTTGGGGTCCTCGATGGGCCCGATGCCGGCATCGGCATACTTGTCGACCAGCGATTCCAGCACCTGGCGCGCCTGGCCTTCGTAGCGGGTGAAGATATCGCGCTTCCTCACCTGCGCGGCACGCTCGCGGCGGGTCAGGGCGGGGCGGTCGAAGGCGATGTGGCAGATCACGTCGAAGGGGTCGGGCTCGTCGCCGAGCTTGTCGCCAAGCTCCCTGGTCAGGTCCTCCCAGAAGATGCCGCTCTCCTCCAGCTCCTCGAGGATCGCCTGCTTGCGCTCGGCATCCTGCCAGCGACGCAGGAAGTCATCCAGTGAAGCGAACTGCTCCTTCACCTTCTTGCGGGTGTAGTCACGGAGGCTCTCGGTGATCAGCTTGCCGTCCGGGCCCAGGTACTGCACCCGCTCGGCCACCACGCTGACCTCCACATCATCGACCACGTACTTCACCCGCTTGCCGGCATTCTCGTCTTCGGCAAGGCCGGCAGCGGTGAAGGGATCGTCGCTCTGCCAGCTCTCGCCGGGCTCGATCTCGTACTCGCCTTCCGCTTCGGCGACCTCATCGGCTGGCTCGTCGTCGGTGGTCTCGTCATCCGGCACGATGGAGGCGTCGTCACCCTTGGGCTCATAGACCTTGACCGGCTCGCCGTCGAAGTCGGGATCGGCGAACAGCTCGGTGGCCTTCTTGAAGTCGAGGATGGTGAACCAGTGCTTGTGGTAGTCGTCGTTGATGCGGGTGCCGCGGCCGATGATCTGCTTGAACTCGGTCATCGACTGGATGCGCTGGTCGAGCACGATCAACTTGCAGGTCTGGGCGTCGACGCCGGTGGTCATCAGCTTGCTGGTGGTAGCGATGACCGGATAGCGCGCCTCCGGGTTGATGAAGTTGTCGAGCTCGGCCTTGCCTTCATTCTCGTCGCCGGTGATGCGCATCACGTACTTACGGTTCTCGGCGACCCGCTTGGGGTTCATGTTCACCAGCGCCTGGCGCATGCGCTCGGCGTGGTCGATGTCCTCGCAGAAGACGATGGTCTTCTGGTAGGGGTCGCTGTTCTCCAGGAACTCCGTGATCCTGCGGGCCACCAGCTCGGTGCGCTTCTTGAGCACCAGGTGCCTGTCGAAGTCCTTCTGGTTGTAGATGCGGTCCTCGATCTCCTGGCCGAGGGCGTCGAGCTGCCCCTTGCTCGGCCGCCAGCCCTGCAGGTCACGGTCGATATCGACCCGAACCACCTTGTAGGGGGCGAGGAAGCCATCCTCGATGCCCTGCTTGAGCGAGTAGGTGTAGACCGGCTCGCCGAAGTAGTCGATGTTGGAGACTTCCTTCGTCTCCTTGGGTGTGGCGGTCAGGCCGATATGGGTGGCTGCGGAGAAGTACTCGAGGATCGCGCGCCAGGCGGAGTCCACGGCGGCGCTGCCGCGGTGGCATTCGTCGATCACCACCAGGTCGAAGAAGTCCGGCGAGAACTGCTTGTAGATGTTCTTCTCGTCCTCGCTGCCGGTCACCGCCTGGTAGAGCGACAGGTAGATCTCGTAGGACGGGTCCACCGTGCGGTTGGTGACCTTGGTCATCGCCTGGCCGAACGGCTTGAAATCGTTGTTCTTGGTCTGGTCGACCAGGATATTGCGGTCGGCGAGGAAGAGGATGCGTTTCTTCTGCTTGGCCTTCCATAGCCGCCAGATGATCTGGAAGGCGGTGAAGGTCTTGCCGGTGCCGGTGGCCATCACCAGCAGGATACGGTCCTGGCCGCGGGCCACCGCTTCCACGGTGCGGTTGATGGCTACTGTCTGGTAGTAGCGCGGGGTGCGCCCGCTGCCGTCATCGAAGAAGGGTTGCTCCACCACCGGGCGTGCGGCCGGGCCGATGCCCTTGTACTGGCAGTAACGCTCCCAGAGCAGCTCAGGCGAAGGGAAATCGTCGAGGCCGAGGGTGGTCTCGGTTTGCCCGCCCAGCCCGGTGCGGTCGTGGAACAGGAAGCCGTCGCCGTTGCTTGAGAACACGAAGGGCACGTCCAGAGCATCGCTGTACGCCAGGCCCTGCTGCATGCCATCGCCGAGGCCGTGCTTGTTGTCCTTGGCCTCGATCACCGCGATGGGCTGGTTCTTCTGGTAGCTCAGCAGGTAGTCGGCGCGGCGCCGCTTGCCGCGGGTGTGCAGCCGCCCGCGCACGATGATGCGGCCATTGGTGAACGACACCTCCTCGCGCACCTGGGTCTGGATATCCCAGCCGGCGCGTTCCAGCGCCGGGGTGATGAACTTCGTGCAGATATCCCGTTCGCTGAGGGCCTTCTTGTCCATGGCAGCATCCTGCTCGTCGATGGAGGGGGCAGCGTTTAGTTACCAAAGCTTACGCTACCCGAGCAGGCTAAGCATCCTGTGGACCCGGCGGCATCACCACCCACTCGGGCTCCTTGAATTCGCCGATCACGCGGATCTCGCAGAAGGGGGCGGCGCTCCTGATGATCTCCTTCACCCTTGGCGCCGGCTGGGCCTCCATGGCGTCACGGCTTTGCTTGCTGTCCCAGTGGGCGATGGCGATAAGGGTGGCGGGGTCGTCGATCTTGCGGTGCAGCTCGGTGCCCCGTGCACCCGGCGCCTGCTGGATCAACTCGCTGGCGCGGACCCAGGCGTCGGCGTAGTCCTCGGCGGTGTAGCCGTCGCGGATATGCACTTCGAAGATGTACTTCATGGCTTTCTCCTGTCGGCAGTGAATCGGGCGTCACGGCGCGAGGGCGACGATCTCCCACATTGATTCCCTGTGTGGGCAGGGTGTTGGCGCTATGACACCCATCTGCATCAATAAAACTTTAGTTTAATGCTGGTACCTTGGCCGTGTCGCTTCGGTTGAGGACCAGTGTCCTGTGAGGCCCTCGACCTGGCGACTCCTTTCAATGCTCACAGGGGAAGCGCTCATGTCCCAAACTCACGAAGGCGCCTCGGACCTGCGGCTGGTTCCCGCGCTGGTGGCTATCGTGGTCGGCCTGGTGGTGTGGCTACTGCCCCAGCCTGCCGAAGTCTCCGATCAGGGATGGCTGATGCTGGCCATGTTCATCGGCACGATCGCCGCCATCATCGGCAAGGCGATGCCGATCGGTGCGCTCTCGATCGTCGCCATCGCGATGGTTGCGGCGTCGGGCGTCACCAGCGACCAGCCGGGCACGGCGATCCGCGATGCGCTGGGCAGCTTCACCAGCCCGCTGATCTGGCTGATTGCCGTGGCCATCATGATATCCCGCAGCCTGATCAAGACCGGCCTGGGATCGCGTATCGGCTACTATTTCATCTCGGTATTCGGCAAGCGCACGCTCGGCATCGGCTATGCCCTGGCGCTTTCCGAGCTGACGATCGCCCCGGTCACACCCAGCAATACCGCGCGTGGGGGCGGGATCATGCACCCCATCATGCAGTCGATCGCCCACAGCTTCGGTTCGACCCCCGAGAACGGGAATACCGGCAAGATCGGCAAGTACCTGGCACTGGTCAACTACCACAGCAACCCCATTACCTCGGCGATGTTCGTGACCGCCACGGCCCCCAACCCGCTGACCGTCAAGCTGATTGCCGAAGCTACCGGTGCCGCGATTACGCTGAGCTGGACCACCTGGGCGCTGGCCATGCTGCTGCCGGGCCTGGCGGCGATCGCGCTGATGCCGCTGGTGCTCTACCTGCTCTATCCCCCCGAGATCAAGAAGACCGAAGACGCGGCGAGCTTTGCCCGCCAGCAGCTCTCCGATCTGGGCCGCATGCAGCGAGATGAGAAGATCACTCTGGGTGTGTTCGTGATGCTGCTGCTGCTGTGGGCAGGGGTGCCGGCCTGGCTGCTGGGTGATGCCTTTGCGTTGCATTCGGCCACGGCCGCGCTGATCGGCCTCGCCGTTCTGCTGCTGACCGGGGTGCTGACCTGGAAGGACGTGCTGAACGAAAAGAGTGCCTGGGACACCCTGGTGTGGTTCGGTGCCTTGGTGATGATGGCCTCGCAGCTTAATCAGCTTGGTGTGGTGGCCTGGTTCTCCTCCACTATCGAGGGCCTGATTACCCAGACCGGCGTGGGCTGGCTTGGCGCGAGCTCCTTGCTGATCCTGGTATTTCTCTACTCTCACTACTTCTTCGCCAGTACCACGGCGCATATCACGGCGATGATGGGAGCCTTTCTGGCCGTGGGTCTGGCCATGGGGGCGCCGGCGATGCCGTTCGTGCTGAGCATGGCAGCGGCCTCCTCGATCATGATGACCCTGACCCACTACGCCACGGGCACCTCCCCGGTCATCTTCGGTTCGGGCTATGTACCGCTCGGTGAGTGGTGGCGGGCCGGCTTCATCATGAGCGTGGTCAACCTGCTGGTCTGGGTCGTGGTGGGCGGTCTATGGTGGAAGCTGCTCGGTTACTGGTAAAGGATGCTCCACGATGTCGCAGGTTCCCCTGCTGATCGCCATCGCCGCCCTGGCCGGGGCGGCATTTTCCGGTTACGGCGTATGGCGGCGCCGTGCGGTCAGCGCCTGGCCCCGGGCCATGGCCGAGGTGATTGCCACCGAGGTCATCGAGCGCCGTCAGCACTCCCAGCGGCGTGAGCACTTCGAGCAGCAGGCGCGCTTCCTGCCGCGGGTGGAAGTGCGCTTCGAGGTGGCGGACGAGCCGGTCGTCACCGATAACCGCCGCTTCGATGCGCCGCCCTCCTTCACGGAGCGTGAGGCGGCGGAGGCCTGGCTGCGGGACTACCCGACTGGCAAGACGCTGGAGGTTCGCTACGATCCGCACGACCCGAAACTCGCCCAGTTCGGCCCGTCGCGCATCCCCACCCGGCGCATCGGCCTGACGCTGTTCCTGTTGGCGATGGCGGGGTTTGCCCTGTTTATCTACCTGCAGGGGTAGTTACTGAATTTCCTTGTTAAGCCATTGATGATTCTGCGCGAAGCCGGCAGCATGGCGGCCTTTTGCGTGGAGGATTCATGCGCCGCTATCTGCTGGCCGGGCTGCTGGCCCTCGCTCCCCTGGTGGCCCAGGGGGATGTCATCGTGGGCAGCTGGAACATCAAGCACCTGGGGTGGAACAACGACAAGGCGGTGGGGCAGGTGGCCCATGTGGCCGACCACTTCGACCTGCTGGCCATCCAGGAGCTGATGGACCCGGAGGCCCTCGAGGCGCTGGAGCGGGAGCTGGAGGCGCTCTCCGGCGAGGCGTGGTCCTCCATGGCCAGCCATGCCCTGGGGCGCAGCTCCTACGAGGAGCACTACGGCTTCCTGTGGCGCGAGAGCGAGGTGGCCTACGAGGATGGCGCAGTGGTGTTCATCGACCATGGCGACGTCTTCTCCCGCGAGCCCTACTCGGCGCGCTTCCGCGATGTAGAGAACGATACGCTCTTCACCGCGGCCACGGTGCATGTGGTCTATGGCGATAGCGTCGGCGACCGCCTGCCGGAAATTGCGGCCCTGGCCGACTACTGGCAGTGGCTCGGCGAGGTGCATGCCGATACCCCGCGCCTGCTGATGGGCGACTTCAACCTGGCACCGGACCATGCCGGCTGGGCGCCCCTGCGCGAGCAGGGCGCGGTGGCGGCTGTGACCGAGGGCGCCTCCACCCTGGCGACCACGGCGGGCCGCTATGCCAACCTCTACGACAACCTGTGGTACGACGCCGAACGCCTCGCGCCGGACGATCAGGGTGTGCTGCGCTTCCCCGAACTGCTGCCGATGGCCCACCAGGAGGCCCGCGCGCGCGTATCGGATCATGTGCCGGTGTATGTGGCGCTGAACGGGGCGACGCTGGAGCGCCGGGCCGCCGATGGGGGTGAGCTGATGGCCAGCCGGGGTGGGCCGGGTTGCATCGACCTCAACGCCAGCGGCGTCGACCGCCTGGCCGAGCTGCCCCATGTGGGGCCGGCACGCGCCGAGGCCATCATCTCGGGCCGGCCGTGGCGGGCACCGGGCGAGCTGACGCGTATCTCCGGCATCGGCGAGGGGCGTCTGGAAGCGATCCGCGGCAGCGGCCTGCTGTGTGGCGGCTGATACCACCGTTCGGGCGTAGTTTGATCTGTCTCGGCTCGCTCTCCCGTGGCAACGTCTATCCTGACCGGGAAGGAGTACCGTAAATCCATATTTACCCAACCGCAGGAGGCCGACCATGTCATATGCCATGTCGAAACGCCCACTTATCCACTGCTGCCGTCGTGGCCGGACCGCGATCATTGTTGCCGGGGTGGCGGCAGGGCTTGGGCTGAGTGCCGCGAGTCTCGCGGCGGAGCCGGTCAGGCCCAACCTGACCCCCAAGCTGCAGGGGTTGCTCAAGAAGGAGATGATCCAGGTCGAGCTGGCCATGCACGAGGTCTACAGCGCCATCATTCAGGGGCGCCACGACGTGGTGGCCGAGAAGGGGCAGGCGATCCACGACAGTTTCATCCTCTCGCAATCGCTGACCGACGAGGACCGCCAGGACCTGAAGAACGCCGTGCCGGCGGAGTTCCTGGAGATGGATGGCTATCTGCACGAACTCTCGGCGTCCCTGGCCGAGGCCGGCGATGCCGAGGACACCGCGCGACAGGTGGAGCTGTATGCGCAGATGACCGAGTCCTGCGTGGCGTGTCACAGCGCCTATGTGACCGATCGCTTCGAGGGGCTCGAGGGTGCCGATGTCCCGGACGACTGGGGAACGGCTCCCGCCGAGCAGGAGGGTGACTCGGAAGGTTGACCTGTATGGGGTTTTGCTTCAGAACAGGCTGATATCTCGGCCCGGTGGCGTGATGGCTGCCGGGCCGTTCTGTCTGATCAGCAAGGAGTCTTGAGCGATGCCCCTTTCCCCTTTCGAGCGGACCCTGGCCGCGCTGGATGCGCTGCATGCCCAGGATCCGCGCCTTGCCAGCGTGGAGGGCGAGAGCGTACCTCATGAGCTGTGGCATGCCGGGCGCATGAGTGCCTGGCTGGAGCGGCTGCACGAGCACCCCGATGAGCTGGTCCAGCTGGCGGTGCGTGGCCAGCACCTGCAGCGCTGGGAGCTGTCGCGCAGCGAGTATCCCGAGGGCCGCGTGGGCTACCTGACCTGGCGGCGCGACCAGGGGCAGCGCGCCGGCGAGACCACTGCACGGCTGATGCGCGAGGCGGGCTATGACGACGAGGACGCCGAAGCGGTATCGCGGATGATCCGCAAGCAGGGGTTAGGGCGAGAGGCAGGCACCCAGGCGGTGGAGGATTGCGCCTGTCTGGTGTTTCTGGAGAACTACTTTGCCGACTTCTCCAGGCAGATCGACCATGACCATCTGATCCGCATCGTGCAGATGACCTGGAAGAAGATGTCGCCGCGGGCCCACGAGCTGGCGCTGGCACTGCCGATGACCGACCAGGCCCGGGCCTTGGTGGAGGAGGCGCTGGCGGGATAGCCATGCCGTGACCGGTCAGCCGATACGTCGACGGGCGAGCCATCGAGGATGGCTCGCCCGTCGTGCGTTCGGGGCCGAGAATTGTGGGCCGATCTGTTGGCGAGGCGTTACTCGGCCAGGGTCTGGGCGGCCTCGAGGTAGGCGGCGCCGTGGGTGCGCACGCGCTCCTGCTCCAGGGTCTCGGAGCCCAGGTGCACCTCCTCGAGGTCCACGGCCATGGTGTCGAGCTCCTCGTCGATCTTCGCCAGGGCATTCTCGAGGGTATAGGTGAGCTCGTGGATGGTGCCGAGGTCGGCGTTGCTGAGTTCGTCCTGGGCCAGCAGTTCGGCGAGCTGGCGGTTGGTCTCGGTGAAGTGGCTGACCGCCTGCTCCAGGCTCTCGGCGCTCTTGCCCTCGAAGTGGTCGGCGCGCTCATGGTCGTCGGCGTTGGCGGCGGTGGAGCCCAGCAGGCCGAAGCACATGGCGGTGAACAGCAGCTTCTTCATATGATGTCCTCGCTGTCGATGAGAATCATTTACAGCGAGAACTCTAGCGCCCGGACTTGTTAATGACAAGTATTATTGTTTGCTCTTGAGAGTTATTTGACCTCCGTCACAGTTCGTATCAGCCCGCCGGCAGCGTCAGGACCAGGCTGTCTTCGGCTTCACAGGGCTTGCCATGGCGGAGGGTCAGGCGCCGTTCGGAGAGGTTCATCACCACGCCGAACAGTGTCTCCATGCGCTCCTCGGCGGGCTGGTCAGGATTGAAGTGACGACAGATCGACAGCGGGTGGCCGTCGTGGTCGCCGAGGATCTCGAACAGCCGCGCCTCGTCCACCGGGGCGTCCTTCGGGAACTTGCCGAGCAGGGCGTCGAGCCTGGCCAGGCGCGGGCGGGAGTCGGGACGCGGAAAGTCCTCCACCTGGCAGGTCACGGCGGCGTCGTAGAGGTGGTTGGTGTGGGTCACCGCGCCGCCCCGCGGCGTGAGCACGCCGGGCTCGCCGGGGTGCACCTCCAGGCCCATGGCCTGGCCATCCGCACTCGCGACCAGGAAGTGTGCCGGCGAGCAGACGCGGTCCTGCTCCGCTACCGTCAGGGTGCCGGCCAGGTCGGGGCTCTCGAGGATCCGGCGCAGCGCGACGTGGATCGGCAGCCCCTCTCCGCAGGTTTGCGAGCGGATGGCGTTGAGGCAGACGCCGATGCCGTGGGCATTCATGCCGATCTTGGCCACCATGCCCGCCTCGCCGATGCTGACCAGCGGGGCGATGTCATCGCCCTCGATGTGCAGTGCCACCACATTGTCGAGCTGGTCGGCACGCCAGTCCCAGTTCTGCGCCAGCCACTGGCTCCCCCCGCGCTGCAGTGCGAAGGCGGAACAGCCGCCGCTGGCCTGGGTCAGCGAGATTTCGCTGCGGCAGTTGAGGGTGAGGATGTCGGCGGTGTCGACCCCGGCGCCCTCGGCGATGCCGGCCATCTCCTCGAGGATGGCGGGGAAGCGCTCCTCGATCATGGCGCCGAAGCGCTCGGCCTCACGGCGTGCCTGGCCCCAGTCGAGGCCGACGAAGTCCTGGAAGAGGCGGTCGTAGACGGCGATGCTGGCGCGGATCGGAGCGGCATGGGCGCGGCCGTGCCCCAGGCCGATGTCGCGCCGGCTGCCGGTGAGATAAGTCAGTTGCATGGTGACCTCCGTGTGGTGTCCTTTCAGATCACTCTAGCACGCAGGCAGTGTGGGGCCGGCAGGACGCCGGCCCCGGCGAGTCAGCTCTTGTGCGGGGCGTTGTAGATGCTCTCGTCGAGCTCGCCTTCGCTCTTGCCGACCAGGGTGGTGACCATCAGGTCACCGGCGACGTTCACGCTGGTGCGGGCCATGTCGAGGATGCGGTCGATGCCGGCGATCACCGCGATCGCCTCCAGCGGCAGGCCGATCTGGGCCATGACGATGGAGAGCATCACCAGGCCGGCGCCGGGCACGCCGGCGGTGCCGATGGAGGCCAGGGTGCCGGTGACGATGATCATGCCGTAGTCCATCAGGCTGAGGTCGACGCCGAGCAGCTGGGCGATGAACACCGCGACCACGCCCTGGTAGATGGCGGTGCCGTCCATGTTGATGGTGGCACCCACCGGCAGCACGAAGCCGGAGACGCCCTCCGAGACGCCCAGGTTATTCTGGGCGCAGCGGATGGAGACCGGCAGGGTGCCCGAGGAGGAGGCGGAGGAGTAGGCCACGACGAGAGCGTCGAGGATGCCCTGCAGGTAGCGCAGCGGGTTGAGCTTGCCGATCAGCGCGAGCATGCCGGAGTAGACCACCAGCACGTGCAGGATGCTGGCGAGGTAGGCGACACCGATCACCTTGGCCAGCGGCAGCAGCACCTCGAGGCCGTAGCTGCCGGCGACATGGGCGATCAGGCCGAATACGCCGAACGGGGCGAAGGCCATGACGATGCCGGTGAGCTTGTACATCGCCTCGGCGAAGCTCTCGAACACGCGTACCACCGGTTCACCCTTCTCGCCGATCAGGGTCAGCGAAATGCCCAGGCCGATGGCGAAGACGATGATCTGCAGGATATTGCCGCTGGCCAGGGCGTCGACGGGGTTCTGGGGCACCAGGCCGACGATGATGTCAATCAGGCTGGGGGCCTCCTTGGCCTCGACGCCGGACTCGAAGCTCATCTCCAGGCCCACACCCGGCTGGAAGATCCAGGAGGCGAGCAGGCCGATGCTGATGGCGAAGGCAGTGGTGATCAGGTAGAGGCCGATGGTGCGCGCGCCGATGCGGCCCATCTTCTGCGGGTCGCGCATGGCAGTGATGCCGACCACCAGGGTCGAGAACACCAGCGGCACGATCAGCATCTTGATGGCGCTGATGAAGATATCGCCGATGGGCTTGAAGATGCTGGCGCTCTCGCCCATCAGGGCGCCGGCCAGCACACCGAGGATCAGGCCGGCCAGGATCTTCTGCCATAGCGGAATGCGGCGCCAGAGGTTGCCCTCGGCGCTTTGCGGAGACTGGGTCATGACATGGCTCCTTGCTGCATAAGTGCGATTTTATGGTGGGTTTGTTGCGCAGAGCGGCGATTCTACAGAAAGAAACTTTGCCATTCCCGAAAAAATGCCTCCCCGCGCGGTTCGCAGGGAGGCATTTCAGGTTTGGTGCGTAGGGGGAAGAGAGGGGCCGGCTCGGGAAGACGCCGAATCAGGACGAGGGCGTCAGCACCTCATCGAGCAGGTCCAGGAAGGCACTCCAGGAGTGTTCATCGGCACGTTTCTGGTAGGCATCGCTGCCGAACACGGTGAAGGCGTGGGGCGCGCCGGAGTAGACCTCGATCTGGTAGGTGGTGCCGGCGCTTTCGAGCTCCTTGCCCAGGGTGGCGACATCGTCCAGGGAGATCGAGGCGTCGGCCCCGCCGTGGGCGATCAGGAGGGGGCCGGCGTCTTCGGACCAGCTCTGCCCCTCGGGGGTGGCCAGGCCGCCGTGGAAGCTGGCGTAGCCGTGCATGTCGTCAGCCGCGCCGGAGCGGGCCATCTCCAGCACTACCGCACCGCCGAAGCAGTAGCCCATGATCACGGCATTACTCGCAGCGCCCTGGGCGCGAGCCTCTGCCAGGCCGGCCAGGGTGAGGGCACGCATGCGCTCGCGATCCTCGTAGAGGCGCGCGGTCTCGGCCTTCTTGGCCTCGGTCTCGGCCGGGCGATTGCCCTGGCCGTAGAGGTCGGCGGCGAAGGCGTCGTAGCCGAGGTCGGCGAGCATGTCGGCGCGGCGCCGCTCGTAGTCGTCGAGGCCGTCCCAGTCGTGGATGATCAGCACGCTGCCGCGGGACTCACCCTCGGCCCGGGAGAGATAGCCTTCGAAGGCTTCGCCGTCGACCTGGTAGGTGATCTCCTCGCCGGCGGGCTCGAAGGCGTGGGCACCGCCGGCGGCCAGTGCCAGGGCGAGGGCGGAGGGGATCAGGGAATAGCGAGTCGTCATGGGGAGCTCTCGTTGGTGGGGTTGCCCGGCTCAGTATAGGCGCCATGGCGGCGGCGTGAGCCCCCGAGCGTTGGCGAAGCCGACTTGAGTTTTTCCCTTTGCCCTTCCAGATTTAGGGGGTGTGTGATCCCAGCAACCAAGCGAGACGAACAACATGAAGAAGAGTCTAGTAGCGATGGCGGTCGCAGCCTCCACCCTGGCCGTGGGCGCGGCCCAGGCCGAGGTAAAGGTGGGCTTCCTGGGGGGCTTTACCGGCCCGATCGAGACGCTGACGCCGCCGGTCTACGATGCGGCGCAGCTGGCCATGCAGCACGTCAACGAGCAGGGCGGTGTGCTGGGCGGCGAGCAAGTCGCCATGCCCAGCGGCGATACCACCTGTTCCGACGCCTCGGCGGCCTCCAACGCCGCCGACCGCCTGGTCAACAGCGAGCAGGTCACGGCGATCGTCGGTGCGCTGTGCACCGGGGCGACCATCGCCGCGGCCAACAACGCCGCCATTCCCGGGGGCGTGGTGATGGTCTCGCCGGCCTCCACGGCACCGGCGGTGAGTGAACTCGACGACAACGACCTGGTGTTCCGTACCGTGCCCTCCGACGCCTTCCAGGGCGAGGCGCTGGCCAAGATGCTGCTGGAGAAGGGCATCGACGAGGTGGCGGTCACCTACGTGAACAACGATTACGGCCGTGGCCTGGCCGATGCCTTCGTGGCCACCTACGAGGCCGAGGGCGGCACGGTGGCCGAGAACCTGGCCCACGAGGACAACCGCGCCGACTACCGTTCCGAGCTGGGCACCCTCTCGGCGACCGGCGTGCCCGACCTGGTGGTGCTGGCCTATGGCGATACCTCCGGGCAGACGGTGGTGCGCCAGGCCTACGAGAGCGGCATGTTCACCCGCTATATCGGTGCCGACGGCATGGTGATCTCGGGCCTGCTCGATGGCGTGGGCGAGGAGGTGCTCAACGACAACTTCATCGCCACGCGCCCGGGCAACCCGGACAGCCCCGGCACCGAACGCTTCGTCGAGCTGGCCGAGGCGGGCGGCATCTCCCACGAGGCGGTGTTCGCGGGGCAGGGCTATGACGCCGCCTTCCTGCTGGCGCTGGCCATCGAGCAGAACGGCAGTGCCGATCGTGAGGGTCTCTCCGCGGCACTGCGCAGCGTCTCCTCCGCCCCGGGCGAGGTGATCCTGCCCGGCGAGTGGGAGAAGGCTCTGGAGCTGATCGCCGCCGGCGAGGAGATCAACTACGAGGGCGCCTCCGGCAGCCACGAGTTCGATGACAAGGGCGACGTCCCGGGCATCGTCGAGGAGATGGCGGTCGAGGGCGGCGAGTTCGTCAGCAAGGGCTTCCTGGATCAGTAAGCCCGAAACCGGCCCGTCAACGCAGAGGCCCCGGCGGATTCCCGCCGGGGCCTCTGTTTATGCTGCATTGTCGTTTGCTTACGGCTTACGGCTTACGGCTTACGGCTGGCGTCAGCCATGATGCTTGACCTTCTCGGGCAGCAGCCCCTTGGGCGCGAAGCGCAGCACCAGGGAGATCAGCAGGCCGATCACGAACACCCGGGCCTGGAGGGCGCGGCTGTCGAGGTTGGTGGGGGCGTCCCAGCCGAAGCTGCCCTCGCCGAAGGTGATCGCCAGCTCGAGTACCGCCAGCGCCAGGGGCTCGGACATCACCCAGATGATATACACCGCGAAGGCGCCGAAGATGGTGCCCAGGTTGTTGCCCGGGCCACCGAGGATCACCATCACCAACACCAGGAAGGTGTGGTTGAGGGGCAGGTAGCCCTGAGGGTCGAAGAGGCCGTTGAAGCTGCCCAGGGCGGCGCCGCCGATGCCCATCAGGATGCAGCCCAGCACGAAGATCTCCAGGCGCCGGCGGTTGATGTCCTTGCCCATGGCGGCGGCGGAGATCTCGTTGTCGCGGATGGCGCGAATCATGCGCCCCCAGGGAGCGTGGTAGGCGCGGGTGAGCAGCAAGAAGATCGCCACGATCATTACCGCAGTGACCGAGAAGTAGAGCGCCCGGGCCAGGGTGAAGCCCACCTCGCCGGGACCCGGCACCGGCCAGGGCAGCGGCGAGACGGTGGCGGTGCCGCGGGTCAGCCAGTCGGCGTTCTTGAGCACCGCCTTGATGATCTCGGCGATGCCCAGGGTGGCGATGGCCAGGTAGTCGCTGCGCAGGCCCAGGCACACCTTGCCGATGAAGTAGCCGATCATGCCGGCCAGCGCGCCGCCGACGATCCAGCCCAGCCAGGGCGGCAGGCCCAGCCCGCCGATATAGCCGAACTGCGATTCGATCTGCTCGGTGACAACGCCCAGGCGGGCCGAGACCAGCAGGTAGAAGAGCAGCGCCAGGGCCACTGCCAGGCCGGTACGCAGGCGCCGGGGCACGCCCAGGTGGTGCAGGCGGCTGGCGCCGACCACCACCATCACGCCGCCCAGGGCCATCAGCACCACCATGCCCAGTTCGCCCGAGAGGGGGCTTGCCCAGAACTCGCTGTTGACCGGCATGCTGAAGGCCATGGCGCTGTAACCGCCCAGCGCCACGAAGCCCATCACCCCGGCGTTGAACTGGCCGGCATAGCCCCACTGGATGGTCAGGCCCAGGGCCAGGATGGCGTAGCAGGCCGCCTCCACCAGCATGCGCGTGCTGTAGGCGGCGCCCATGGCGGCATAGACGCCGAGGATGGCGGCCATCAGGATGGCGAACAGCACCACCTCACGCAGCGGGAAGCGCGACGGGGCGGCGACCAGGTCCTCTCGATGCTCGTGTTGTCCTTGTTGCTGTTGTGTGCTCATCAGATCACCTTCCCCTTGAAGATGCCGGTGGGTCGCCACACCAGGATGGCGACCAGTAGGACGAAGGGCACCACGATCTTGTACTCCGTGCCGACGAAGGCGAGGTTATCGGCGCTGGCCAGCCACTCCGGCAGGCGGTCATGGAAGGGGCGCAGCAGCACACTCCAGTTGAACACCGCCAGGGTCTCGGCGAAGCCCACCACGAAGCCGCCGGCGATGGCACCGTAGGGGTGGCCCACGCCGCCGACGATGGCCGCGGCGAAGATCGGCAACAGCAGGAAGAAGCTGAGGTCGGGCTTGAAGGTGACGTCCAGCGACAGCAGGGTGCCGGCGATGGCAGCCAGGGCGCCGACGATCACCCAGGTCACGGCCACGATCAGGTTGGTGTTGATGCCCGAGGCGCGGGCCAGGTCGGGGT
Source organism: Halomonas sp. G15 (assembly GCF_021282295.1). Classification (NCBI taxonomy): domain Bacteria; kingdom Pseudomonadati; phylum Pseudomonadota; class Gammaproteobacteria; order Oceanospirillales; family Halomonadaceae; genus Halomonas; species Halomonas sp. G15. The sequence goes on from NZ_JAJSPA010000042.1 coordinate 18,094, forward strand.
TGTCGGACATGGCGCGCATCGCCTTGCCCAGCCGCGAGCGCGACAGGAAGAGGTGCAGCCCCACCACGCAGACGATGGTCAGCACGAAGAGGATCACCTGGGGCTCGGTGACCACGATGGGGGCTCGGGCGCCCTCGAAGGGCAGGGCGAGGCGGAAGATCTCCTTGCGGTCGTCGACATAGAGGCTCTCGCCGCTGGTACCGGCGAACAGCCGGATCAGCCCCTGCAGCATCAGGGTCACGCCCAGCGAGGCGATCACCATGACGATGGGCTTCACGCCGTGGGCGCGCAGCGGCTTGTAGAACGTCTTGTCGATGCCCACCGCCAGGGCCGCGGTGAGCAGCATGGCCAGCGGCAGCATCACCACCGCTGTGGGCAGCCCCAGGGCGGCGCCGGCCCCCGGGAAGGCGGTGGTCAGCAGCAGCACCGTGAAGGCACCGAAGGTCATCATGTCGGCGTGGGCGAAGTGGGCGAAACGCATGATGCTGAACACCAGGGTGACGCCCACCGCACCGATGGCGTAGATCGAGCCGGTGACGCTGCCGGCGACGACCACGTAGTTGAAGAAGAAGACGAGTTCATTCACGAGGTTGGTTCTCCCTGCTCCGAGGCTCAGCCGCCCAGGAAGCTCCTGGCCACTTCCGGGTCCGCCAGCAGGGCGGCCCCGGTATCGGTGAAACGGTTCTGGCCGGCGGCCAGCACGAAGCCCTTGTCGGCGATGGCCAGCGCCTGCTTGGCGTTCTGCTCCACCATCAGGATGCCGACGCCGGCGGCGTTGACCTGCTTTACCTGCTCGAAGATCTCGTTCATGTAGAGCGGTGAGAGGCCGGCCGTAGGCTCGTCGAGCAGCAGCACGCTGGGCTCCGCCATCAGCGCGCGGCCCATGGCGACCATCTGGCGCTGGCCGCCGGAGAGCTCGCCGGCGGGCTGGTGGCGCTTGTCGTAGAGCGGCGGGAAGAAGTCGTAGATCTGCTTCAGCATGCGCTTGACGTTGCCCGGCTTGAGGAAGGCCCCCATCTGCAGGTTCTCCTTCACCGTCAGGCTCGGGAAGACGTTGTGCTCCTGGGGCACGAAGCCCATGCCCTGCTGCACCAGCCGGTGGGGCGGCAGGTTGTGGATGGGTTCGCCGCGCAGCAGGATCTCGCCCTGGGTAACCACAAGCAGGCCGAAGATGGCCTTGAGCATGGTGGACTTGCCGGCGCCGTTGGGACCGACGATGACGCCGATCTGGTCGGCCTCGAGGGTCATGTTCACCCCGTTGAGGATGTTCATGCCGCCGTAGCCGCCATAGACGTCGCGTGCTTCAAGCAGTGGCATCGTGAGTCGCTCCGAAGTAGGCCTCGATGACATCGGGGTTGTTCTGGATCTCCTCGATGGAGCCCTCGACCATCACGCTGCCCTGGGCGAGCACGATCACCGGATCGCAGAGCCGGGCGATCATGTCCATGTCGTGCTCGATGACCAGGAAGGTGTAGCCCATCTCGCGGTTGAGCCGCTCGATGTTCTCCACCAGGTCGCCGAGCAGGGTGCGGTTGACCCCGGCGGCGATCTCATCGAGCAGTACCACCCGGGCGTCGGTCATCATGGTGCGGCCGAGTTCGAGGAGCTTCTTCTGGCCCCCGGAGAGATTGCCGGCCAGCTCGTTGCGGACGTGATGCAGGCCGATGAAGTCGATCACCTCCAGTGCACGGCGACGTACCTCGGCCTCCTGGGTGCGTACCCGGCCGGGTTTCATCCAGGCGTTGAACAGGCTCTCGCCGGCCTGGGCCGGCGGCACCATCATCAGGTTCTCCAGCGCGGTCATGTGGGAGAACTCGTGGGCGATCTGGAAGGTGCGCAGCAGCCCCTTGTGGAACAGTTCGTTGGCGGGGCGGTTGGTGATCTCCTCGCCCTCGAGCAGCACCTGGCCGCTGTCCAGCGGCAGGGCGCCGGCGATGATGTTGAAGAGGGTCGACTTGCCGGCGCCATTGGGGCCGATCAGGCCGGTGATCGAGCCCGACTCCACCGAGAGCGAGCAGTCGTTGATCACCTTGAGGCCCCCGAAGGCCTTGTTGACGTGTTGCACGTCGATCATGGATGCCATGCGGAATGTCTCGTCGTTGTTTTTAATAAATCTTGTTTTTACTGATCTTGTTTTACTGACCTGCTGTATCGGCTTGTTGTCTCATGCCGTGGCGTCTGGTGTGCTGTCGAGCTGCCGCCCGGCAAGGGGCGGCGGCAGGGCTCACTGCTCCTGGCTGTCATCCATCAGGAAGGTGCGGCCGGCGGCAAAGGCGCCGACGATCACCACCGCGCCGATGGCCGGTATCAGGTAGCCATCCACCTGGGGGATGGCACGCAGGAACACGAAGGAGACCGCCGCCGGCGCGACGAAGCGAACCAGGAAGCGCCAGAGGGTGAACCAGGTCTCGTTGGTGCGCATCTCCTTCATGACCTCGGAGTGGGTCAGGGCCCAGCCGGCGAACAGCGCGATCAACAGGCCCCCCAGCGGCATGAAGATGTTGGTGAGCAGCTCGAAGAGGTCGAAGGCGCTTCGCCCGAACAGGCTGTGGAAGATGCTGGCCTCGGCCCACAGGTTGAAGCTGACCACGGTGAGCAGGCCAAGCGCCCAGGTGGCCACCACCATGGCGAATACCGCCTGGGGGCGAGTGAGATCGAAGCGCTCCACCAGGTAGGCCGCCACTGGCTCGATCAGCGATATGGAGGAGCTGATCGCCGCGCCCAGCACCAGGATGAAGAAGATGCCGCCGATCAGCGCGCCGCCAGGCATCTCGGCGAAGGCCAGCGGCAGGGTGACGAACATCAGCCCTGGGCCCTGGCCGGCATCGAGGCCGGCGCCGAACACCAGCGAGAAGATCGCCAGGCCGGCAACGATGGCCACGGCGGTGTCGACCATGGCGATGGCGATGGCGGTACGAGTCAGCGAGACCTCGCCGGACATGTAGGCGCCGTAAGCCATGATGGCGCCCATGCCGAGGCTCAGGGTGAAGAACGACTGGCCCATGGCCTCGAGCCAGCCGGCCAGGCTGAGGTCGGCGATATTGAAGGTGAACAGGAAGTCGGCCGCGGCGGCGAAGTCACCGTTGGTCACGCCATAGGCGAGCACCACCAGCAGGATCACGAAGAGTGCCGGCATGATCACCCGCAGGCCGCGTTCGATGCCCTGGTGGACACCGAGCCCGACGATCAGCCCCGAGGCAATGATGAACAGGGTGTGATAGAGGGTGAGCAGCGAGGGCGAGGCGAGCAGGGCGTCGAAGCCGGCGGCGATGGTCTCGGCGTTAGCCCCGGCCAGGGTGCCGGTGAGCATCTGCCAGGTGTAGTGGATGGCCCAGCCGGCGATCACCGAATAGAAGCTCAGTATCAGGAAGGCCGAGATACCCCCCAGCCAGCCGATGGTCTCCCAGCTGCGCGAGGTGTGATGGGTGCGTGTCAGGAAGCGCATGCCCATGATCGGGCTGCGTCGGCTGGCGCGGCCCAGCATGGTCTCGGCGATCAGGATCGGAATGCCCACGGCGAAGATGGTCAGGACGTAGACCAGGATGAAGGCCCCGCCGCCGTTCTCGCCGGCCAGGTAGGGGAAGCGCCACAGGTTCCCGAGCCCTACCGCAGAGCCGACCGCGGCCAGCAGGAAGGTGCCCTTGTGGGTCCAGACGTTGTGCGTGCTCATCGGTGCTCCCGCGACTCGAGTTCGTTGGCCTTGTGGGCCCAGCTCGCCACTTTGCGACAAAAGCCCGTCGGGAGCCAGTGGTGCGCGTTTACGCCGCGTTAACGTCCTGGGAGGACAGGCTGTCGACTAGTCATCCTCGCGCCTGTCGTTGGGGTCGCCGAGGATCGGCTCCAGCGCCCGGAATTCGTCGGGCAGGCGCACGGTGTCGCCCAGGGCGAGCTTGCCGTGGGACTTGAGCCGACGGCCGTTGTCCACGGAGATGATCGCCGCGACCTCGCCGATGCTGGTGCCCTCCACGTAGGCCTCCACCTTCACCCGCACCACGGCACCTTCATGGCGCGCCGAGAGGATATCACCGGGGCCAGGCTCGGAATGGCTGCTGTCGTCCTGCTGGAAGTGGCGCATCACGCTGTCGGCGCCGGGGTCGTCCCACTCCACGTGCTTGTGCATCTTGGCTCTCCTCTTGTGAAGGTCATGCTCGCTGGGCATGCCTGCAGCATAGAGGGTCACGAAGCAGGGGGGAAAGCCGTTGCCGGCGGACAGGCATGAAAAAGGCCCGCCGGTCGGCGGGCCTTGTCGAGGCGGGCGCGGCGCTTACTTCTTGCCGGCGCGCTTGCGCTCGTTCTCGGTGAGGTGCTTCTTGCGCAGACGGATGAAGTTGGGAGTGATCTCCACCAGCTCGTCGTCATCGAGGAACTCGATGGCCTGCTCGAGGCTGAACTTGACCGGCGGGGTCAGCACAATGTTCTCGTCGTTGCCCGAGGCACGCATGTTGTCGAGCTTCTTGCCCTTGGTGGGGTTGACCACCATGTCGTTGGCGCGGTTGTTGATGCCGATCAGCATGCCCTCGTAGACCTCGGTGCCGTGGTCGATGATCAGCTTGCCGCGCTCCTGCAGGGCGTAGAGGGCGTAGGCCAGGGCCTTGCCGGAGACCATGGAGACCAGCACGCCGTTGCGACGCTCGATGGCGGCATCGGGCTTGAGCGGGCCGTAGTGGTCGAAGCGGCTGGTGAGGATGCCGGTACCCGAGGTCAGGGTCATGAACTGGCCGCGGAAGCCGATCAGCCCGCGTGCCGGGATGATGAAGTCCAGGCGCACCCGGCCCTTGCCATCGGGGTTCATGTTCTTGAGCTCGCCCTTGCGGTAGCCGATCTCTTCCATGATGGCGCCCTGGTGCTGCTCCTCACAGTCGATGATGACTTCTTCGTAGGGCTCCTGCTTCTCGCCGTCGATCTCGCGGATGATCACCTCGGGGCGGCCCACGGCGAGCTCGAAGCCCTCGCGGCGCATGGTCTCGATCAGCACCGAGAGGTGCAGCTCGCCGCGACCGGAGACCTTGAACTTCTCCGGGGTCTCGCCCTGCTCGACGCGCAGCGCCACGTTGTGGATCAATTCCTGCTCGAGGCGATCCTTGATGTTGCGGCTGGTGACGAACTTGCCGTCCTTGCCCGCGAAGGGCGAGTCATTGACCTGGAAGGTCATGGAGACGGTGGGCTCGTCCACGGAGAGCGGCGGCAGCGCCTCGACGTTGGCCGGGTCACACAGGGTGTCGGAGATCGCCAGGGCATCGATGCCGGTGATGCAGACGATATCGCCGGCGGTGGCCTCGTCGGTCTGCACGCGCTCCAGGCCCATGTGGGTCATCACCTGGCCGATCTTGCCCTTGCGGGTGGCGCCTTCCTTGGTGATGACGGTGACCTGCTGGTTGGGCTTGACCGAGCCGCGGGTGATGCGGCCCAGGCCGATGACGCCGACGTAGCTGTTGTAGTCCAGCGCGGAGATCTGCATCTGGAAGGGGCCATCCAGCTCGACCTTGGGCGGCTCCACGATGTCGACGATGGACTGGAACATGGGGGTCATGTCCTCGGCCAACTCATCGGGATCGGGGCCGGCGATGCCGTTGAGCGCCGAGCAGTAGATGATCGGGAAGTCGAGCTGCTCATCGGAGGCACCGAGGTTGTCGAACAGGTCGAAGATCTGGTCGATCACCCAGTCGGGGCGGGCGCCGGGACGGTCGATCTTGTTGACCACCACGATCGGCTTGAGGCCCTGATCGAAGGCCTTCTGGGTCACGAAGCGAGTCTGCGGCATGGGGCCGTCGACCGCATCGACCAGCAGCAGTACCGAGTCGACCATGGACATGACGCGCTCGACCTCGCCACCGAAGTCGGCGTGTCCGGGGGTGTCGACGATGTTGATGTGATAGGCCTGGCCATCCGGCGACTGCCAGCGGATGGCGGTGTTCTTGGCCAGGATGGTGATGCCGCGCTCCTTCTCCTGGTCATTGGAGTCCATGACGCGCTCTTGCCCCTCGGCCTTGCGATCGAGGGTGCCGGACTGCTGGAGAAGCTTGTCGACCAGGGTGGTCTTGCCGTGGTCGACGTGCGCGATAATCGCAATGTTCCTGAGACTTTCGATATTTGAAGGACTTACGGTCGTGCTCATAAGGTGTGACTCGCTGATATGTACGCACCTATGTACACGTTCTGGTAAGTACCCTAGGCGCGGGGCAGGGATGTGGGACGCGCATTGTACAGACTAGCGGCGCCCAGGAGTAGCAAGTTTGCTGACTTGCCATGGCGTGCCCTCGAGCCCGGCCCGCTCGCCTCATCCTTGTTCTGGTCCCGTTACACCGTTTGGCTGTGGTTAGCTGCCCCGCTGATGTGGGGCGGCCAGCTCCAGGCGAGCCCCGCAGAGGCGCAGGCGCGCCACCAGATCGGTGAGGGCCTCGCGGTCGAGATCCGGGTCGCAGCCGCCAAGGCGCTCGTACCAGTGGCGTGTCAGGCAGATGCCGGCGATGGAGGTAGGCTTCCGCCGTCCCAGCAGGCGGGCGAACAGCCCCGGCGTGCTGCCGGGCAGGATCACGGCGTCGACCTCGCCGACGCTGACGCGTTGGGCCAGTTGCAGCAGGCTGCGGGTAGAGGAGAGAGAGCCAAGCACGGGAAACACCAGCACCGAGCCACTGGTCTTGGGGATGGCGGTGGCGAGCCGCTGGCCCAGAGGGGCTCCGGGCAGGCGCAGGTGGCGTGCCCCATGGCGGCGCGCGATGCCGGTGACCCGTGAATCCTGGGTATCGTCGACAACAACGAGCTCGAAGGATTGGTCGACGGCGAGGCTGGCCACCAGTGCCAGTTCTCGGGGTAGCCTGGCGCCGGCACTGCGTGCATCGATCAGTAGAGTGCCGTGAGGAGCGGCCATAGGCTCTCCGAGGCCAGGAGGAGGCTCCGTGTGGCGGCCAGGAGACGCGGCCGGCGGGGAGTGTTGTAATCAAGTGTAGCGTGAAGTTATTGAATGTATCAAAGGCGCGTTGCCGACACTGGCTGGTGGTTCGTGATGGTGCGTACTGCCCGGGTTTTGCACCGTTGTGGTGCGGTTTATGTCAGGCGATCTCGACCAGCGAGCCGGTGCGTCATTGGAGTGCAGCCGGCATCTCGGGTAATAGATAATTTATTCAATGGGTTGCGGAATACATGCGAGCATGGAGTGCAGGGTTGGCACGCTGCCTGCATTGTTATGGTCAGCGCCCGGGATGCCGGGCCGTCGTGGGCAGTGTGCCTGCGGCGTGCTACAACAGCTTGCTGGGGTTCCAGCATCGTGATGCCTGAATCACCTCAACCATCGAGCCACGCTCAACCGGAGGACACCATGTCTGCCAAGACGCTCGCCCTGATCGAAGAACATGACGTCAAGTGGGTCGACCTGCGCTTCACCGATACCATCGGCAAGGAGCAGCACGTCACCATCCCCGCCCGGGAAGTGGATGAGGAGTTCTTCGAGAACGGACAGATGTTCGACGGCTCTTCCATCTCCGGCTGGAAGGGCATCAACGAATCCGACATGATCCTGCGCCCGGAGGATGGTACCGCCTTCCTGGATCCCTTCACCGAGGATTCCACCCTGGTGCTGCGCTGCGACATCATCGAGCCGGCCACCATGCAGGGCTATGATCGCGATCCGCGCTCCATCGCCAAGCGCGCCGAGGCCTACCTGCAGTCCACCGGCCTGGGCGACACCGCCTTCTTCGGCCCTGAGCCCGAGTTCTTCATCTTCGATGAGGTGCACTGGAAGTCCGATATCGAAGGCGCCATGTACAAGATCTCCTCCGAGGAGGGCGCCTGGGCCACCGATCGACCCATCGAGGGCGGCAACCTGGCCCACCGTCCGCGGGTCAAGGGCGGCTACTTCCCGGTGCCCCCGGTAGACAGCTTCCACGACATCCGCGGCGCCATGTGCAACACCCTGGAGGCGATCGGCCAGAGCGTCGAGGTGCACCACCACGAGGTGGCCAACGCCGGCCAGAACGAGATCGGGGTCAAGTTCAACACCCTGGTCAAGAAGGCCGACGAGGTCCAGGAGATGAAGTACGTGATCCACAACGTGGCTCACGCCTACGGCAAGACCGCTACCTTCATGCCCAAGCCGCTGGTCGGCGACAACGGCAGCGGCATGCACGTGCACCAGTCCTTCTGGAAGGAGGGCACCAACCAGTTCGCGGGTGACGAGTACGCTGGCCTCTCCGAGATGGCCATCTACTATATCGGCGGCATCATCAAGCACGCGCGTGCCCTGAACGCCTTCGCCAACGCCTCCACCAACTCCTACAAGCGCCTGGTGCCGGGCTTCGAGGCGCCGGTGATGCTGGCCTACTCGGCTCGCAACCGTTCGGCCTCCATCCGTATCCCCTACACCGCGAGCCCCAAGGGCAAGCGCGTCGAGCTGCGTTTCCCCGACCCGACCGCCAACCCCTACCTGTGCTTCGCGGCGATGCTGATGGCCGGCATCGACGGCATCAAGAACAAGATCCACCCCGGCGATGCCATGGACAAGAACCTCTATGACCTGCCCCCGGAAGAGGGCAAGAAGGTGCCGACCGTGGCGCATAGCCTCGACCAGGCCCTGGAGGCACTGGACAAGGATCGTGCCTTCCTGACCGAGGGTGGCGTGTTCACCGACGACATGATCGACGCCTACATCGAGCTGAAGATGGAAGACGTTGACCGCATGCGCATGGCCACGCACCCGGTCGAGTTCGACATGTACTACAGCTGCTGATGATCGTCGTCGCCCCGGCGGGCGGCGCGTCACGTTGAACCAGCACTCGTTGAACCAGCAAAGGGGTTCCGCTTCCGGCGGAACCCCTTTCTTCTCTACACTATCCAACGCAGAGTGATGATGCCGAGCCATCCTGGCTCACGCAGCGACAAGCAGGGGGCGATCCATGAACAAGGCAGTGCTGACGCTGGTGCTGGTCATGACCTTCGGCGTGGCCGCCGAGGCCCAGAAGATCTACCGCACCACGGATGCCCAGGGCAATGTGGTGTTCACCGACAACCCCGACCGTGGTGGCGAGCAGGTGGAGCTGGCGCCGGTCACGGTAGTGCCGTCCAGTGGCGAGGTGCGCACCGGTCAGGCCGCGCCGCGCCTCGAGAGTGCCCCGGCGGCGGCCTCGCCGGGCCAGCCGTTCATGCCCTACGACAGCTTTCGCATCGTCTCGCCGACCCACGAGCAGGCCTTCCCGGTGGGAGCGGCCGGCAACATCGCCGTGGATCTGGGGATCGAGCCCGGCCTGCGCGAGGACCATCGCGTCAGGCTGCTGGTGGATGGCCAGGTCAGCCAGTCGGCGATGCACACCTCGGCGTTCATGGTGCCCAACATGAACCCCGGGGAGCATGTGCTGCAGGCCGAGCTGCTGGACGCCGGCGGCGAGGTGCGCCACCGCACCTCGCCGGTGACCATCTATGTGCTGCGTGCCAACGTGAATCGCCAGCCAGCCGGTTAGCTTCCCCCTCGCTGGGCACCCTGGCCGTGGTGCCCGGACGGCAGCCCCAGGCCCTGTCGCCCACCGCATGGCGGGCACTGGCCTCCTCATTCCGAGTATCCGCCCTACCAGCCGCCTCCGTCTGACGCTCCCTCTCGACGCCTGCCCGAGGATGAGCCGGTGCAGCGCCGCCGCGCCGAACGACAAACGTGTCCGGCGCCTTGATCCGGTTCGAGTCTGGAGATGGTGCAGGCGTCTCCCTTATGCACTATTTTGGTGCATGTATTGCACCGTCATACGTTGCAGGGCGTGCTGTCATGGGCTTCGGCGTCCTGGCCCGTTTCTTGCAGCTTCCCTCTCCAGAGCAAGTAAACCCGGACCCGATATGGCTGCTTCGATGTACCAACGCCTGATGGAACACCTCTCCACCGCCGTGCTGCAGCTGGATGGCGAGCTCAGGGTGGCGTGGATGAATCCCGCCGCCGAGGCGTTGCTCTCGGTGAGCCTGAGCCGCGTGCAGGGAGTGGCACTGTGCTCGCTGATGGAGCAGGAGGACGGGATGGCAGCGGTGCTGACCAAGGCGCTGGAGGCCTGCCATCCCTTCACCCGCCGCGAGGCGCGTTTGGTGATGCTGGGCGGTGAGCCGCTGACCGTGGACTATACCGCCACCCCGCTCTCCCGCGATGAACTGTTGCTGGAGGTTGAGCCCCGCGACCGGCTGATTCGCATCTCCCGGGAGGAGGCGCTGATGACTCGCCAGGAGACCGTCAAGGTGCTGACTCGGGGCCTGGCCCACGAGGTCAAGAACCCGCTGGGCGGCATCCGCGGCGCGGCCCAACTGCTGGAGCGCGATCTGGAGAACCCGGCGCATCGCGAATTCACCCGCATCATCATCGAGGAGGTAGATCGCCTGCGCGACCTGGTGGATTCCATGCTGGGTCCCAACCGGGTGACGCGCCATCAGCCACTCAATGTCCACAAGGTGCTGGAGCGGGTGCGCACCCTGGTGCTCGCCGAGCACCCCGGGGTGAGCATCGAACGCGATTACGACCCCAGCCTGCCGGATCTCGCCGGCGACGAGGCGCAGATGATCCAGGCGGTACTCAATGTGGCACGCAACGCCGTGGAGGCGATGCACGAGGCGGCCACCCCCGAGCCGCGCCTGGTGCTGCGCACCCGGGCGCGTCGCCAGTTCACCCTGGGCGCCGAGCGCCACCGCCTGGTGTGCGAGGTGGCGATCCTCGACAACGGCCCGGGTATTCCCGAGGCGCTGCAGGAGACGCTCTTCTACCCCATGGTTTCGGGGCGCGCCGACGGCAGCGGCCTGGGACTCTCCATTGCACAAGGCATCCTGCACCAGCACCAGGGATTGATCGAGTGCGATTCCGTGCCGGGCCATACCGAATTCCGACTGCTGATTCCCCTGGAGACGCGCCATGAATGATGTCGCACGCGTGGCGGTCGTCGACGACGATCGCGCCATTCGCTGGGTGCTGGAGCGCGCCCTGGCCCAGCCCGACCTCGAGGTGGAGTGCATCGAGCGCGGCGACACCGCCCTCGAACGGCTGCTGGCCGACCCGCCCGACGTGCTGGTCACCGATATCCGCATGCCGGGCATCGACGGCCTCGACCTGATGGCCAAGGTGCGCGAGGCCCACCCGGAGCTGCCGGTGATCGTGATGACTGCCCACTCCGACCTGGACAGCGCCGTGGCCTCGTATCAGGGCGGCGCCTTCGAGTACCTGCCCAAGCCCTTCGACGTCGACGAGGCGCTGGCCCTGGTGCGCCGTGCCGTGGCCCACGCTCGGGAGCGCCGGCGCCCGATCAGCGTGCCCGAGGGGCTGGATGCCGAGATCATCGGTGAGGCGCCGGCGATGCAGGAGGTGTTTCGCGCCATCGGCCGGCTCTCGCATTCGCATATCACGGTGCTGATCAACGGCGAGTCGGGCACCGGCAAGGAGCGGGTCGCACGGGCCCTGCACCAGCACAGCCCGCGCACCGGCAAGCCGTTCATCGCCCTCAACATGGCGGCGATTCCCCGCGACCTGATCGAGTCGGAGCTGTTCGGCCACGAGAAGGGCGCCTTCACCGGGGCCACGGCCAGCCGCCAGGGGCGCTTCGAGCAGGCCAACGGCGGCACCCTGTTCCTCGACGAGATCGGCGACATGCCGGCGGAGACCCAGACCCGACTGCTGCGGGTGCTGGCCGACGGGGAGTTCTACCGGGTGGGCGGCCACACCCCGGTGAAGGTGGATGTGCGCATCATCGCCGCCACCCACCAGGACCTGGAGCGGCTGGTGGAGGATGGTCGCTTTCGCGAGGACCTCTTCCACCGCCTCAACGTGATTCGCGTGCACCTGCCCAGGCTTTCCGAGCGGCGCGAGGATATCCCGCGGCTGACCCGCCACTTCCTGGCCGAGGCGGCCAAGGAGCTCGCCACCGATGTCAAGGTGCTCACCCCCGAGGCGGAGCGCCACCTCACCCGGTTGCCCTGGCCGGGCAACGTGCGCCAGCTGGAGAACGCCTGCCGCTGGCTGACGGTGATGGCCTCGGGGCGCGAGGTTTTGGTGGAGGACCTGCCGCCGGAGCTGCGCGGCGAGATCGACGAGACGGCCGGCGCCAGCAGCGACTGGCGGGTGGCCTTCCGCGACTGGGCCGACCGTGCCCTGGCCGCGGGGCATACCCATTTACTGGAGGAGGCGGTGCCGGACTTCGAGAAGATCCTGATCGAGACCGCCCTGCGCCACACCGGGGGGCGCAAGGGCGAGGCCGCCGAGCTGCTGGGCTGGGGGCGCAACACCCTTACCCGCAAGCTCAAGGTTCTGTTACCGGCCCTGGCCGACGGGGAGTAGGCTGGTCGCCAAGCAGTCATGAGAGGAAGCTAACTGAGCAGTCGCCGAGTCAGCAGCCGCTGCATGTCACGGCGGCTGTGGGCGATCAGATAGACGATGAGGCGTTCGTCATGCTGGCGGTAGAGGATGCGCACCGGCAGTTCGATGACCTGACGATACTCCCGTATGCCCAGCTCCAGCAGCTCCCGGGGATGGCTGCCACGCTCGGGGAACTCCCCCAGCGACATGATGCGTGCTTCGATGGCGGCGAGCAGCTGCTCGGCCGCAGGGGGAGAGTCTTCGGCAATGAAGTCGTGGAGCTCGCGAAGGTCCTCGAAGGCCGAGGCCGTGAGCTCGACCCGCAGCGCCACGGTCAGCGATCCTGGCGGCGCAGCCGCTGGAAGGCCTCGGCGGCATCCAGGGTCTTGCCCTGTTCAACCTGCTGGCTGCCCAGCGCCAGGATCTTGAGCAGTGCCAGGGTTTCCTGGGTCTGCTCGTAGCTACGGATGTCCTGCACGACCATCCTGGCCTCGCCGTTCTGGGTGATCACCATGGGCTCGCGCAGCTCGTTGAGCGAGCGGGAAACTTCGGCGGCATGGGCCTTCAGATAGCTGATGGGCTTGATGTTCTCTGAGTACTTCATGGCGTTCGGTTCCGCATGGGTATATGGACTGAATTTAGTCCTTATTCAGTTGTCCGGCAAGCGGCAGCGTGGGTCTACTCCGTTTGCCGGGGCTGGGC